>NZ_JBLRDT010000163.1:0-5525 GCF_057512245.1 Gryllotalpicola sp. CP2-P1 | reverse complement strand
GCGGCCCCCGTCGTCTCGACGCTCACATTGGTCGCCTTGACGACGGCCGTGGCGAGCGTGCCGACCTCGAGCCCCAGCTCGGTCGCCGCCTCGGCGCTGATCAGCGAGACCACGCGGTGGGGGCCGGCCTGGATGTCGATCTGGGCCATGACGCCGTCGAGCTGGACCCGGGTGACGATGCCGACGAAGTGGTTGCGCGCCGAGCTCAGCACGGGCGAGCTTTCGGGCGCAGCCTTCGCGCGCTCGGTCGCGAGCCGGGCGAGGCTCGCGCCGTCGACGGTCTGGGGTCCATCGGCGGCTGCGCTCGCCTCGAGCTCGCCGCGCTCGACGAGGCGGCGCACGGTGTCGTCGCTCACGCCGAGAAGCGCGGCGGCCTCGGAAATCCGCAATTGCGTCACAATGCAGACTCTAGTGACGCAATTGCGGAATGTCTCAGGCCTCGGGGGTGAAGGCGAGAGAGATGGAGTTCATGCAGTAGCGGTCGCCCGTCGGAGTCCCGAACCCGTCGGGGAACACGTGCCCCAGGTGCGAGCCGCAGTTCGCGCAGCGCACCTCGGTGCGCACCATGCCGAGCGAGCGGTCCTCGATCAGCTCGACGGCCTCGGGGCGCACGCTCTCGTAGAACGACGGCCAGCCGCAGCCCGAGTCGAACTTGGTGCCGCTCTTGAAGAGCTCGGCGCCGCACGCCGCACAGGTGTAGATGCCGGCGCGCTCCTCGTCGAGCAACTCGCCGGTCCACGGCCGCTCGGTCGCGGCCTGGCGCAGCACCGCGTACTGCTCGGGGTCGAGCTGCTCGCGCCACTCGGCGTCGCTCTTGCTGACCTTGTAGTTGGTGGACGAGACGTCTCCCATGCCGGTTCCTCTCTGCTCTTGTGAAGCTGACCTCTAAGTAAACTCGCCCGAGTGTCAGAAAGTTCCGTGATCGTCAGGCCGTTCAGCGAGCTCAGCGCTCGCGAGTTCTATGAGATCGCGAAGCTGCGCACCGATGTCTTCTTCGTCGAGCAGCGCGTCGATGAGACCGAGCTCGACTATCGCGATCTCGAGGCCGCGACGCGCCACTACTGGGTCGCCGCCGAGGACGGCTCGGTGCTCGCCTACCTGCGCACGCTCTGGGACGACGAGCCCGAGCACCGCGCGGCGCACATCGTGGTCGGGCGGGTCGTGACCAGGGCGGATGCCAGGGGAAAGGGCCTCGCCAGTCGATTGCTCGCCGCCGCGATCGCCGCCAATCCCGGCCAGGACATGGTGCTGCACGCGCAGGAGTACGCTCAGCCGCTCTATGCCAAGGCCGGGTTCGAGCCCTTCGGCGACGTCTACCTCGAGGCGGGCATCCGCCACATCGGCATGTATCGGCAGGCAGGCGGCGCAGAAGACGCGCCCATCGGCGTTGCCGGCCGGCCCGCGGCCCTGTGATCGCTAGCCTGTGCCCATGCCGCGCGCCGAGCTGACCGACCTCGAGGTCGCCGTTCTGGACTTCGAGCGGGAGTGGCTGCAGGGGCCCGCGGCGAAGGAGCAGGCGATCCGCTCTCAGTTCGGGCTTTCCGGCGCCCGTTACTATCAGATTCTCGGTCGGCTGATCGATACCCCTGCTGCACTCGCCTACGACCCCCTTCTCGTGCGGCGGCTGCTGCGGCAGCGGGACGAGCGACGCGAAGCCCGCGCTGCCCGCACCCGGCCGATCGACTGACCCGCCGCGGAACCCCCGCCCCACAAAAGGACAGACCCCAGCGCGCATGGCCCAGCAATTCCCGAAGGACCGCTTCGACGTGGTCCCGACCGACCTCGAGCGCGTCGGTGCTCACCGCGCGCCCGGTCGTCGGGGGCAGGGCCTGCTGTGGCTCGTCTGGTGCCTCGTGGCCGTTCTCGTCATCGTCGGCGCGGGGTGGGTCTACCTGCACCTGCTCGACAGCAACGTCGGGCACTCCTCCGACTCGCAGCCCACGATCACCGAGACGGCGACGCCCCAGGGAACCGGGACCGGGTCGGCGAGTCCGACGCAGACGGCCACCGCTACGCCGACGCCGACCGCGACCATCGTTCCCTCCGCCCAGCTGAGCGTGCTGAACGGCACCGGCCGGGCCGGTCTCGCCGCGAGCGCCGCCACGAAGCTGAAGGGCGCCGGCTGGGCGACGATCTCGACCGGGAACGCGCCGCAGGACGCCGCGACCACCGCCGTCTACTACTCGGACCCGGCGCAGCGCGGCGTGGCGCTCGGCGTGGCCCAGTCGCTCGGCGTGGCGACGGTCACCCAGTCCGACCAGTTCGCGGGCGCAGGGGCGGTCGTGACGGTGGTGCTCGGAGCCGATTACTCGGGCTGAATCGGGCCGGGTATTTCGTCGATATGACGGGACCCTGTCGGGGCCGTAACTTTTTGACCGATCGACGTCGATTTTCGAATCCGCCCTCCATGCCATGGCTACGATCGTGGCCACAGTGATGCGACGAAGTGCGCGCGTCCAGCAACACGCAATGGAGAAACGATGGCGAATGGAACCGTGAAGTGGTTCAACGCTGAGAAGGGCTACGGCTTCATCACCGTCGATGGCGGGGGACAGGACGTGTTCGTCCATTACTCGGCGATCGACATGAGCGGGTACAAGAGCCTCGAGGAAGGCCAGCAGGTCGTCTTCGAGGTCGGCACCGGCTCGAAGGGCCCTCAGGCGGAGTCCGTGCGGCTCGCCTAGCGCGCAGCTTCTCGTACTTACCAGGAGCCGCTCGGCATCGCGCCGGGCGGCTCTTTGCGTGCCGGGCAGCTTCTGGTCGCCATTGCCCTGTGTGACGGATGCCCCGTCATTTCTTGCACTCGTGTGGTGAGAGTGCCAGAATCGCTCTTGGCACTCGTGCGATTTGAGTGCTAACGACATCTTTCGCTGCTACGTCCGGGAGGGACGAGAAACAACCATGGCAAAGATCATTGCTTTCGACGAGGAGGCGCGTCGCGGCCTCGAGCGCGGTCTGAACACGCTCGCCGACGCCGTCAAGGTGACGCTTGGCCCCCGCGGCCGCAACGTCGTCCTCGAGAAGAAGTGGGGCGCCCCCACGATCACGAACGACGGTGTTTCCATCGCCAAGGAGATCGAGCTCGACGACCCGTACGAGAAGATCGGTGCCGAGCTCGTCAAGGAGGTCGCGAAGAAGACCGACGACGTCGCGGGTGACGGCACGACCACCGCGACGGTTCTCGCCCAGGCGCTGGTCCGCGAGGGCCTTCGCAACGTCGCCGCCGGCGCCGACCCGATCAGCCTGAAGAAGGGCATCGAGAAGGCCGTCGCGGCCGTCACCGAAGAGCTCATCGCCGGCGCCAAGGAGGTCGAGACCAAGGAGCAGATCGCTGCGACCGCGTCCATCTCGGCCGCTGACCCCGAGATCGGCGAGCTGATCGCCGAGGCGATCGACAAGGTCGGCAAGGAGGGCGTCGTCACCGTCGAGGAGTCGAACACCTTCGGCACCGAGCTCGAGCTGACCGAGGGCATGCGCTTCGACAAGGGCTTCCTGTCGCAGTACTTCGTCACCGACCCTGACCGCCAGGAGGCGGTGTTCGAGGAGCCCTACATCCTCATCGCCAACCAGAAGATCAGCAACATCAAAGACCTGCTGCCGATCGTCGACAAGGTGATCCAGGCCGGCAAGCAGCTGCTGATCATCGCCGAGGACGTCGACGGCGAGGCCCTGGCCACGCTGATCGTCAACAAGATCCGCGGCATCTTCAAGTCGGTCGCCGTCAAGGCCCCCGGCTTCGGCGACCGCCGCAAGGCCCAGCTGCAGGACATCGCGATCCTGACCGGCGGCCAGGTCATCTCCGAGGAGATCGGCCTCAAGCTCGAGAACGTCACGCTCGACCTGCTCGGCCAGGCCCGCAAGGTGGTCATCACCAAGGACGAGACCACGATCGTCGAGGGTGCCGGTGACGCCGACCAGATCGCCGGCCGCGTGCAGCAGATCCGGAACGAGATCGAGAGCACCGACAGCGACTACGACCGCGAGAAGCTGCAGGAGCGCCTCGCCAAGCTCGCCGGCGGCGTGGCCGTCATCAAGGCGGGCGCGGCCACCGAGGTCGAGCTCAAGGAGCGCAAGCACCGCATCGAGGACGCCGTCCGCAACGCCAAGGCCGCTGTGGAAGAGGGTGTCGTCGCCGGTGGCGGTGTCGCCCTGATCCAGGCGGGCGCCAAGGCGTTCGACAAGCTGCAGCTGACGGGCGACGAGGCCACCGGTGCCAACATCGTCAAGGTCGCCATCTCGGCCCCGCTCAAGCAGATCGCCACCAACGCCGGCCTCGAGCCGGGTGTCGTCGCGGCCAAGGTCGCCGAGCTGCCCGTCGGCCACGGCCTCAACGCCGCGACCGGCGAGTACGGCGACCTGCTCGCCCAGGGCATCCTCGACCCGGCCAAGGTCACCCGCTCGGCGCTGCAGAACGCCGCGTCGATCGCCGGCCTGTTCCTCACGACCGAGGCCGTCGTCGCCGACAAGCCCGAGAAGGTCGCGGCCCCGGCCGCCGACCCGACCGGCGGCATGGACTTCTAAGTCCGCACCGCGTCAACGTCTCTGAAGAGAACGACGTAACCAGCGAAGAGGGGCGCTCCCGCACGGGGGCGCCCCTTTCGTGTGCCCGGGATGTGTCACATGCCCGGCGCGGTTCAGAGCCCCGCGGCGAACATCTGGTAGTTCCGCAGCTCGCTCTCCTGATACTGCTGGGCGGCCGACGCGAGCACCTGCTGCAGCTGCGCCATCTGCGTCTCGATCGTGCGCTGCGTGGTCGTCCAGTTGGCGAGCACCTGCTGGAAGGCGCTTGCGGCCTGGCCCGACCACGAGCCCTGCAGTGCGGTGAGCGTCGCGGTCAGGTGCGTCGCGTCGCCGCGCAGCTGCTCGAGCGTGGCCTGGGCGGAACGGGTTGCGTCGAGCACCGCGGTGCTGTCGACCTGGAACGTCGTCATGGCTTCCTCCGTGAGTGGTGTGGAGACAACGGATGCCGCGACGCTAGCCCGGCCGCGGAATCCGCCATCGCCGGGGAGCCGTGGATTGTGCACAGCCGGCCGCCCTCGCCGGCTGTGCTGGGGAAGACGGCTCAGGCGGCGCTGTCGGCGAGCGGCAGCGAGACGCGGAACGTGGCGCCGCCGCCGGGCGTTTCGACGACGTCGACCGAGCCCCGGTGTGCGTGCACGATCGAGGTCACGATCGCAAGGCCGAGGCCGCTGCCGCCGGTCTCGCGCGTGCGGGAGGTGTCGGCGCGCCAGAAGCGCTCGAAGATCTTGTCGCGGATCTGCGGCGGGACGCCCTCGCCGTGGTCGACGACCTCGACCGACGCGCGCCGCGTCTCGAGGTCGGCGGAGACGCGGATCTCGATCGGCGAGCCGTCCGGCGTGTAGCGCACCGCGTTTCCGATGAGGTTCGCGATCACCTGCCGCAGCTTGTTCTCCTCGCCCATGACGAGCGCCGGAATGGTGTGCGGCTCAGGAATGTCCTCGAGCTCCAGCGGCATCGTCTCGGCCATCGCGATCTCCTCGGCGCGGCGACCGCCGCGCCGGCGC
>NZ_JBLRDT010000162.1:0-5597 GCF_057512245.1 Gryllotalpicola sp. CP2-P1 | reverse complement strand
GAGCGGGAGCCCCCGCGGCCTCAGCTGCCTTCTGCTCCAAGATCGGCCACCACGACCGGTCGACCGAATTCTTGTCGGCGAGGTACTGCTCGTAGAGCTCTTCGACCAGCCAGTCGTTGGCTCCGAACTGTCCCTCTTCCGTGCCAGTCAGCTGGCTTGCCACAGCCGATCGCCCACCTTCTCCATTGACGTCTGGTGTCCTGCTTCATCAGGCCGGGGCCTTTCCGGCCCCAGCGCCCAACGACTATCAAGCCTAAGCCCTGTGGACAACGCCCCGTGCCCGACTTGCCCGGCGCGGCATAGCGTTGAGGCATGAGGTTCTACGGCCAAGCGCCCCAGCACGACCTGACGTATTCCGATGTCTTCCTGGTGCCGAGCCGCTCCGCCGTCACCAGCCGGCTCGACGTCGACCTCGCCCCGGGCGACGGAACGGGCGCGCGCATCCCGATCGTGGCGAGCAACATGAACTCGGTCACCGGGCCGCGCCTCGCGGCGACTCTCGCGCGGCGCGGCGGGCTCGGCGTGCTGCCCCAGGATCTCCCTCCGCAGGAGCTCGCGGCAGGCATCCGGTTCGTCAAAGAGCAGCCGGTCGCCTACGACACGCCCATCATCATGTCGCCCGACGACACGGCCAGTGACGCGCTCGAGCGGGTGCCGGCCGTGCACGGGCTCGGCGTCGTGCTGCACGACGCCGACGACACGTACGCCGGTGCGGTGCTCGCGACGCGGCTTGCGGTCGTGCCGCCGGATGCCCGGCTGGGCGACCTCGTGCACGGCGAGCTCACCGCGCTCGAGGCCGAGGACGTGCCCGACGGTCGCGCCGCCTTCGATCTGCTCGACGCAGCCGGCGTCGAGTTCGCGCCCGTGATCAGCCAGGGCCGTGTGATCGGCACCCTCTCGAAGACCTCGGCGCTGCGATCGACGATCTACCCGCCGGCGGTCGACGCGCAGGGGCGGCTGCTCGCCGCCGCCGCCATCGGCATCAACGGCGACGTCACGGGGCGGGCCCGCGCGCTGCGCGATGCGGGCGTCGACGTGCTGGTGCTCGACACCGCCCACGGCGACCAGGACGGAATGCGCCGGGCGCTCGGCGCCGTCGCCGGTCTCGATCTGGGGCTGCCGCTCGTGGCAGGGAACATCGTGACGGCGGCGGCTGTGCAGGACCTCGTCGCCGAGGGCGCGAACATCCTCAAGGTGGGTGTCGGGCCCGGCGCCATGTGCACGACCCGCATGATGACGGCGGTCGGGCGGCCGCAGTTCTCGGCCGTGCTCGAGACGGCGGAGGCCGCGCGCGAGCTCGGCGCGCACG
The DNA here is from genome assembly GCF_057512245.1 of Gryllotalpicola sp. CP2-P1. NCBI lineage: Bacteria > Bacillati > Actinomycetota > Actinomycetes > Micrococcales > Microbacteriaceae > Gryllotalpicola > Gryllotalpicola sp. CP2-P1. Next base: position 4,288 of record NZ_JBLRDT010000162.1, on the reverse strand, counting down.
TGTGGGCCGACGGGGGAGTGCGGTACCCGAGGGACGTCGCCCTCGCGCTCGCCGCAGGTGCGGCATCCGTCATGATCGGGTCGTGGTTCGCCGGCACGATCGAGGCGCCCGGGCTGCTGCGCAGCGACGCCGCCGGGCTCTACAAGGAGAGCTGGGGCATGGCGTCGAACAAGGCCGTGCAGGCGCGGTTCGCGCGGCTGTCGCCGTATGAGCGTGCCCGGAAGGAGCTGTTCGCAGAGGGGATCTCGTCGTCGAAGATCTACCTCGACCCGCAGCGGCCCTCGGTCGAGGATCTGCTCGACATGATCACGACCGGGGTGCGCTCGTCGTTCACCTACGCGGGCGCGCGGACCGTCCCCGAGTTCCACGAGCGCGCGCTCGTGGGGCTGCAGTCGGCTGCCGGCTATGAGGAGGGCAAGGCGCTGCCGGTCTCGTGGTGAGGGGGTGCGCTGCGCCCCGCGCCCCGCGCCCCGCGCCGTTCCGGTTGCGCTGCTCGGATCCGCTTGACGTTGCCCGGATCCGAGCAGCGCGAAGAGGATTCGAGCAGCGCAAGTGCAACGCGAGGGGATGCCGAGGCAAAGGCCACCTGCCGATGAGTCAGGCGCGTCGCGGCGCTCGAATGAGCGGCAGGCCCGCACGAGTGAGATGGGCGGTCAGGCGCGCCAGGGTGAGATCCGTGGTCACCCAGCGGGTCACCCGGGGGCCGAGGGCGCGCATCCGGTCCTCGCGTCGCTTCTCGTCTTCGATGACCTCTGAGAGCGTTCGGCCTTTCATGAACTCTGGCTTCACGTACTTGATGTGACCGTCGTATTCGCCGATCAGCCCGTGATCGGGCCACCAGAAGTCCGAATAGCCGACGAGCCCGTCATGGTCGCGCCATTCCTGCTGCAGCACCGGCGCGGGAAATCCGGCGAGATGAATGAGGCAGCGGCTCTCCGATTCGCGTACTGAATCGGAAAGAGTGCTCGCAAAAGCAGCCACGCGCCGCAGCTTCGCCGCGCCGTATCGGTTGCGATCGAGCTCCACCACCTGAGCGAACTCGTCGAGCGTCAGCAGTGGCGACGGCTTCCGCTTGATGCGCAGGGCGGCATCCGCGGTCGCTACTGCGCGCGTGAAGGACTCGGAACGGGCAATGTCGGCGACGGTTCGTGCGGGGCTCGTCACGAGGAAGCCGCCGACTCTGATGATCTCCTGGTCGGAGAGAACCGCTGCGTGCCGACGCACATTGCCGCTGCTGCGGCCGCCGGTGGATGGCGGGATCGTCACGTCGATGCGGTCGGGAAGCTCGCCCAGCACCGGGAGTCCCAGGCAGGTCGCGGCAGTGAGGTGTGAGAACACCACATCGGGCTCCATGGTCGTTGCCACCGCGAGAAACCGCATACGGAACCTCGTGAAGCGATCGGCAGCGTTCCAAACGGCCGCTTCGACGAACACGCCGGGCACCAACCTCAGGTGCGTTCCGCGCTCGACGCCTCGGGCCAAGGCGTCGGAGTCGACGCGGCGCTCACGCGCGTCGAAGTTCACGATGAGACCCAGCTCGAGGGCGAGAGCGATGGCGTGATCCGCGTGCTTCATGCCGTCGATGGTGGAGCACCGGCGCGTGACAGTGAGACCGCGGAACAGGCATCCGTGGACAATCTCGCGAGTTCGCAAGCTGTGCTGGGCAAGACGCGGGTGCCGGCGCGGCCTTCCACCGGGGGTCGCGCTGCTCGGATCCGCTTCGCGCTGTCCGGATCCGAGCAGCGCGAAGAGGATCCGAGCAGCGCGAAGAGGATCCGAGCAGCGCAGCCGGGAAAGTCGTCCGAGAAGGGCGGCGCGACGCCGCGGGCGGCGGCATGCGCGGGCGACGCCGATAGACTGGCCGCGTATGGAGCCCCCGTCTGCGAGCACCTTCAGCCCTCAGCCCGTGACGCCCCGGGCGGTGCGCACTCGTGCCTGACTGGGTCCTGCTGCTCATCGGTATCGCGCTGATCGTCGGCACGGGGTTCTTCGTCGCCAGCGAGTTCGCGCTCGTGAACCTCGACCGCGCCGAGCTCGAGGCGCGGCGTGAGCGCGGAGAGAGCCGGCTCTCGATGACGATCGATGCGCTGCGGCATACCTCGACCCACCTCTCGAGCGCGCAGCTCGGCATCACCCTGACGACGCTGCTCACGGGCTTCACGCTCGAGCCGTCGATCGGCAGGCTGCTCGCGCCCGCCCTCGATGCGCTGAACCTGGCGGATGCCGCGGCGGCGGTCACCTCGTCGATCGTCGCGATCGTCGTCGCCACGCTCGGGTCGATGATCCTCGGCGAGCTGGTTCCGAAGAGCTTTGCGCTCGCGCTGCCGATCGCGACCGCGCGCGTGGTGATCCCGTTCCAGACGGTGTTCACCCGCGTGTTCCGCCCGGCGGTGGCCGTGCTGAACGGCAGCGCCAACGCGGTGCTCGGGCTCTTCGGCATCGAGGCGAAGGAAGAGCTCTCGGGGGCCCGCAGCGCGGAGGAGCTCAGCTCGCTCGTGCGCCGCTCGGCCGAGCAGGGCGTGCTCGAGCAGGACACTGCGAGCCTGCTCGACCGCACCCTGATGTTCTCGAGTCGCGTCGCGAGCGACGTCATGACGCCGAGGCCGCAGCTCGACGCGGTGAAGCGCGACGACACCGCCGAGCACGTGATCGCGCTGGCCCGGGAATCCGGCCACTCGCGCTTCCCCGTGATCGACGACGGCATCGACGACATCGCCGGCATCGTGCACGTCAAGCAGGCGGTCGCGGTTCCGCACGACCGCCGCGGGCGCGTGCCCGTGAGCGCGCTGCAGACCGAGGCGCTGCGCGTGCCCGAGACCATGCACCTCGACTCGCTGCTCGCCGAGCTGCGCGCGCGCAGTCTGCAGATGGCCGTCGTCGTCGACGAATACGGCGGCACGGCAGGCGTCGCCACCCTCGAGGATCTCGTGGAAGAGCTCGTGGGCGAGGTCGCCGACGAGCACGACACGGGCGCAGACGACGTCGATCTCGCCCCCGGCCCGGGCGGCGAGATCGAGTTCAGCGGCCTGCTGCGCCCCGATGAGCTGCTCGACCGCGCGGGCGTCGAGGTGCCGGAGGACGAGCGCTACGAGACCGTCGCCGGATTCCTCATGGCGCAGCTCGGCCGGCTGCCCGAGCTCGGGGACACCGTTCCGGTCGAGGGCGGCACCTTGCGCGTGACCGCACTCGACGGCCGCCGGGCCGACCGCATCGTCTTCACACGGCAGCCGCAGGCATCCGTCGACATCGACAGCGCGGCGCAGGCGGGTGAGGCCGATGTCTGACTGGGCAGGAATCGTCTGGCTGTTCGTGCTGCTGCTCGGCAACGCGTTCTTCGTCGGCGCCGAGTTCGCGGTGATCAGCGCCCGGCGGTCGCAGATCGAACCCGCGGCCGAGCGGGGCAAGCGCAGCGCGAAGACCGCCCTGTGGGCGATGGAGCACGCGACGCTGATGCTCGCGACCACTCAGCTCGGCATCACGGTCTGCTCGCTGCTGATCCTGAACGTGTCCGAGCCGGCGATCCACCACCTGCTGCACGGGCCGCTCGGTCTGACCGGTCTGTCGGAGGGCGTGATCGACGTGACGTCGTTCATCATCACGCTGGTGGTCGTCTCGTTCCTGCACGTCGTGCTCGGCGAGATGGTGCCGAAGAACCTGTCGTTCTCGTTCCCCGACCGCGCCGTCGTGCTGCTCGCGCCGCCGCTGGTCGGCATCGGGCGCGTCTTCGGGCCCATCACCCACGCCCTCAACTGGGCGGCGAACGGCGTGGTGCGCCTCACGGGCGTGACGCCGCGCGATGAGGCGGTGTCGACGTTCACGCTCGAAGAGGTCGAGACCATCGTGCAGCAGTCGACGCGCGAGGGCCTGCTGCAGGACTCGACCGGTGCGCTCAGCAACGCCTTCGAGTTCAGCGCCAAGACCGCCCGTGAGGTGAGCGTGCCGCTCGTCGACATCGAGAGGCTGCCGCGCTCCGCGACGCCGGCCGACGTCGAGCACGCGGTCGCGAAGCACGGCTTCAGCCGCTACGTCATCGATGACGAGCAGGGGATGCCCGTGGGCTATGTGCACCTCAAGGATGTGCTCGACCTCGAGGGCGATGCGTTCGAGCTGCCGATCCCGCCCTCGTCGGTGCGGCCGCTCGTCGATGTCGACGCGGATGCCGAGATCGAGTCGGTGCTCGCCGTGCTACGCCGCTCGGGCACGCACATCGCGCGCACGACCGAGGCGTCGGGCGAGGCGGTCGGGGTGCTGTTCCTCGAGGACATCCTCGAAGAGCTCGTCGGCGAAG
>NZ_JBLRDT010000161.1:0-5691 GCF_057512245.1 Gryllotalpicola sp. CP2-P1 | reverse complement strand
CTGCAGGCTGCGGCATCCGATCATCACGCCGCCGCGGTGCTGCTCGCGCACACGCTCGACGACCAGGCCGAGACGGTGCTTCTCGGGCTCGCGCGCGGGTCGGGCGCGGGCAGCCTGCAGGGGATGGCGGCCGAGGCGGGGCTGCATCGGCGGCCGCTGCTCGGCATCCGTCGGGCGGCGACGCGCGCGTTCTGCGCGGACTCGCGCCTGACCCCGTGGGACGACCCGCACAACCTCGACCTCTCTTATGCGCGCGTGCGCGTGCGCGAGCGCGTGCTTCCCGTGCTCGAGAGCGAGCTCGGGCCGGGCGTCGCCGAGGCTCTCGCGCGGACCGCCGAGCAGCTGCGTGAGGACAACGACGCGTTTCAGCAGATGATCGACGAGGTCATCGAAGACATCGTCGAGCACGTCGAGGCAGGCATCGGCATCGCGGTCAGCGCGCTCGAGGCGAACCCGCCGGCGCTGCGCGGGCGGATCGTGCGGTTCGTCGCGCAGTCCGAGTTCGGGGTGGCGCTCACCCGCGTGCACGTGCAGGCGGTGCTGCGGCTCGTGACCGACTGGCGCGGGCAGCAGCCGCTCGACCTTCCCGGCTTCACCGCCGCGCGCGAGGGGCGGCTGCTCGTGCTGCGGTCGACTCGCTGAGGCATCCGGCCCCTCGAACAGCAAATAGGCTTTTCGCATGCTGCCGGAAGACGTCGAATCCGACCTGTCCCGAGTCCTCTACTCAGAAGCCGAGATCAAGGACAAGCTTCGTGAGCTCGCCCGCCAGATCGAGGCGGACTACGAGGGGCGCGACCTGCTGCTCATCGCCGTGCTCAAGGGCGCGGTCATGGTGATGGCCGATCTCGCCCGCGAGCTCCACCGAGACGTCGAGATCGACTTCATGGCGGTGTCGTCCTACGGCGCGAGCACCCACTCGAGCGGTGTCGTGCGCATCGTGAAGGACCTCGACATCGATCTCGCCGGCCGCAACGTGCTCATCGTCGAGGACATCATCGACTCGGGCCTCACGCTCGACTGGCTGCGCCACAACCTGCAGTCGCGCAACCCTGCCTCGCTCGAGATCTGCGCGCTGCTGCGCAAGCCGACAGCGGCCAAGGTCGACATCGACGCGAAGTACCTCGGTTTCGACATCCCCAACGAGTTCGTCGTCGGCTACGGCCTCGACTACGCCGAGCGCTATCGCAACCTGCGCTCGATCGGAATCCTCGCCCCGCACGTCTACAGCTGAGGTCCCTGATCGGCTGCTCGAGGCTCGCGCTGGTCGACTCGGCGAAGCCGCGCCGAGACGAGGCTCGCGCTGGTCGACTCGGCGAAGCCGAATGGAGACCCGAGATTCTTCGACAGCACAGGCTGTTCGTGGCGTCAGTACTCCACCGATCGGGGGAGCCGCTGGCCAGGCATCCGCCGTGCTCGGTCACTGTGGCCGCATGCCGTTCGTCTATATGCTCAGATGCTCCGACGGGAGCTACTACGTCGGGTCGACTCGGAACCTCGACGACCGCATGACGCAGCACTCATCTGGCAAGGGCTCTGCTTACACGAGCAAGCGGATGCCTGTCGAGTTGGTGTGGGCGGAGGAGTACGAGAGCGTCGCCGACGCGTATGCCATGGAGAAGAAGATCCAGGGATGGAGTCGGGCAAAGCGCGAGGCGTTGATTCGCGGTGACTGGGGTGAGGTGCACCGCAACACGGGGAACAGGCGACAACTCAAGAGGAAGCGTTCGAGCGGCTAGGCCGCGGCCTGGTCTCCATTCGGCTTCGCCGAGTCGACCCGCGGCGTTCGGCTTCGCCGAGTCGACCCGCGGCGTTCGGCTTCGCCGAGTCGCACTGCGGTGACACATAGAACGCCTGCGGCGAACAGGGAGGTGCCGCCCAGATGTCAGGGCGTAACCTCGTAGCACCATGAATCTCAAGAAGCTCTTCCGTGGGCCGATTCCTTATATCGTTCTCGCGGGCATCATCGTGTGGATCGGCATGAGTGTTTTCACCATGTCCGGTTTCAAGGAGATCACCACGCAGAAGGGCCTTGAGCTGCTTGCCGACGGCAAGGTCCAGTCGGCGCAGATCATCGACGGCAATCAGCGCGTCGACCTCGTTCTGAACCAGCCCGACGGCGACAACGGCGACCACGTGCAGTTCTATTACGTGAACCAGCGCGGCGCCGACGTGGTGAAGGCGGTCGACAACGCCGACCTCTCGAAGGGCTTCGACGACAAGGTTCCGCAGCCCAGCATCTGGGGCTCGGTGCTCGGCTTCCTGATTCCTGTGCTCGCCATCGGCGCGCTGTTCTGGTTCATGCTCGCGGGCATGCAGGGCGGCGGAAACAAGGTCATGCAGTTCGGCAAGAGCCGCGCGAAGCTCGTCTCGAAGGAGAGCCCGAAGGTCACCTTCGACGACGTCGCCGGCGCCGACGAGGCCATCGAAGAGCTGCAGGAGATCAAGGACTTCCTCAAGGAGCCGGCCAAGTTCCAGGCCGTCGGCGCCCGCATCCCCAAGGGCGTCCTGCTCTACGGCCCCCCTGGAACCGGCAAGACCCTGCTGGCCCGCGCCGTCGCGGGCGAGGCGGGCGTGCCGTTCTACTCCATCTCGGGTTCCGACTTCGTCGAGATGTTCGTCGGTGTCGGCGCGAGCCGCGTGCGCGACCTGTTCGACCAGGCCAAGCAGAACGCGCCGTCGATCATCTTCGTCGATGAGATCGACGCCGTCGGCCGCCACCGCGGCGCGGGCCTCGGCGGTGGCCACGACGAGCGCGAGCAGACGCTGAACCAGCTGCTCGTCGAGATGGACGGCTTCGACGTCAAGACGAACGTCATCCTCATCGCGGCGACCAACCGCCCCGACATCCTCGACCCCGCTCTGCTGCGCCCCGGCCGCTTCGACCGCCAGATCGGCGTGGACGCGCCCGACCTTCTCGGCCGCAAGCGCATTCTCGAGGTGCACGGCCGCGGCAAGCCGCTTGCGAAGTCGGTCGACCTCGAGGTCGTCGCGCGCAAGACGCCCGGCTTCACCGGTGCGGACCTCGCCAACGTGCTGAACGAGGCCGCGCTGCTCACCGCCCGCTCGAACGCGCAGCTGATCGACAACCGCGCCCTCGACGAGGCGATCGACCGCGTCGTCGCCGGCCCGCAGCGCCGCACCCGCGTCATGAAGGACAAGGAGAAGCTCATCACGGCGTACCACGAGGGCGGCCACGCCCTCGCCGCCGCCGCGATGCGCCACACCGACCCGGTGACGAAGATCACGATCCTGCCGCGAGGCCGGGCGCTGGGCTACACGATGGTGCTGCCCCTCGAAGACAAGTACTCGGTGACCCGCGAGGAGCTGCTCGACCAGCTCGCCTACGCCATGGGCGGCCGCGTCGCTGAGGAGATCGTCTTCCACGACCCCACGTCGGGTGCCGCGAACGACATCGAGAAGGCCACGGGCATCGCCCGCCAGATGGTGACCGACTACGGCATGAGCGCCGACATCGGCTCGGTGAAGCTCGGCCAGTCCTCCGGCGAGATGTTCCTCGGCCGCGACATGGGCCACCAGCGCGACTACTCAGAGAACATCGCGCAGAAGGTCGATGCCGAGGTGCGCGCCCTCATCGAGAAGGCACACGACGAGGCATACCAGGTGCTCAACGAGAACCGCGAGATCCTCGACCGACTGGCCGCCGAGCTCCTCGAGAAAGAGACCCTCGACCACAACCAGATCGCCGAGATCTTCGCCGACGTGAAGAAGCTGCCCGAGCGCCCGCAGTGGGTGTCGAGCCCGAACCGGCCGCTGCCGAACATCCCCCCGATCGAGATGCCGACCCCCAAGGCTCCCATCGACCCGGGTGTGACCGACGGCGGAATCGACAGCAGCTCGCGGCCCCGCCGCAGCCCCGGAATCAACCCGCGCCCCGCGACCGCGTAAGGCAGCGGCGTGAGCGGCATTGACCGTGCGCGCGTCGAGGCGGCCGTCACCGAGCTGCTCGCTGCGATCGGCGAGGACACCGCGCGACCCGGGCTGAGCGAGACGCCCGCCCGGGTCGCGGATGCCTATGCCGAGTTCTTCGCCGGCCTCGGCGCCGACCCGCTCGAGCCGTTGCGCGAGACGATCCCCGTCGGCGACGTCGAGCCCGAGCTCGTCATCGTGCGCGACCTCGAGTTCCGCTCGGTGTGCGAGCACCACCTGCTGCCGTTCCTCGGCCGTGCCCACCTCGCGTACCTGCCCGCGCAGAAGGTCGTCGGCCTCGGGCGGCTGCCGCAGCTCGTCAACGTGCTCGCGGCGCGCCCCCAGCTGCAGGAACGGCTCACCGAGCAGATCGCCGACAGCCTCGTCGAGGGGCTCGACCCTCGCGGCGTCGTCGTCGTGCTCGATGCGCAGCACCAGTGCGTCACGACCCGCGGTGCGCGGCAGGTGCACTCCTCGACCGTGACCGTCGCGAGCCGCGGCGAGCTCGACGACCCCGTGCGCCGCGCCGAGGTCATCACGCTGATCGGGGGTCTCCATTCGGCTTCGCCGAGTCGACCCGCGGACGTGTTGCCGAGCGGACCCGCCGCATCGGGGGCGGGGGAGTGACGCTCGTCATGGGCGTGCTCAACGTCACGCCCGATTCGTTCAGCGACGGCGGCAAGTGGACCTCGGTCGAGGCCGCGGTCGAGCACGCCGCCGCCCTCACCGCAGACGGCGCCGACCTCATCGACGTGGGCGGCGAGTCGACCCGCCCGGGCGCACCCCGCGTGCCGGTCGACGAAGAGCTCGGCCGGGTGCTGCCAGTGATCAGGGAACTCACGGCCCGAGGCATCCGCACCTCGATCGACACCATGAACTCCGCGACCGCGCGCGCCGCGATCGAGGCGGGCGCCTCGTGGATCAACGACGTGTCGGGCGGCCAGGCCGACCCCGAGATGCTGGGCACCGCCGCCGAGCTCGGCTGCGGCTACATCCTGAGCCACTGGCGCGGTCACAGCGCGAACATGAACGCGCTCGCGAGCTACGCGGATGCCGCGACCGACGTGCGCGACGAGGTGAGGGCACAGGTCGACCGGGCGCTCGACGCGGGCATCCACGGCTCGCGCATCGTCGTCGACCCGGGTCTCGGCTTCGCGAAGAACCATGAGCACAACTGGCGGATCCTCGCCAGGCTCGACCTGCTCGAGGAGCTCGGATTCCCCGTGCTCATCGGCGCCAGCCGCAAGCGCTTCCTCGGCGCACTGCTGCCCGACGACGCGCCGGTCGCCGACCGCGATCTGCCGACCGCCGTGATCAGCGCGCTCGCCGCGCGCGACGGCGTGTGGGGCGTGCGCGTTCACGACGCCGCCTCTACGCGCCTCGCGCTCGATGTGGTCGAGCAATGGAAGGCTTTCTCCTGATGGCTGATTCGATCACCCTGACCGGACTCGCCGTGCGGGCGAACCACGGCGTCTTCGATTTCGAGCGCGAGAACGGGCAGACCTTCGTCATCGACCTGACGGTCTGGCTCGATCTCGCGCCCGCGGCGCGCGGCGACGAGCTGGCGGCGACCGTGCACTACGGCGAGCTTGCCGAGGCCGTGCACGCCGCCGTCGCCGCCGACCCGGTCGACCTCATCGAGACCGTCGCCGAGCGCGTGGCCCGCGTCGCGCTCGCGTTCCCCGCTGTCGACCGCGTGCGCGCCACGGTGCACAAGCCCGATGCGCCGATTCCCGTGCCGTTCGACGATGTCGCCGTCACGGT
>NZ_JBLRDT010000160.1:0-5720 GCF_057512245.1 Gryllotalpicola sp. CP2-P1 | reverse complement strand
TCGGGCGCGAGATCAGCACGCCGAAGGCCGTCGCGTTCAGCAGGCTCACCTGCAGCAGCCAGATCGCGCCGTAGCCCGCATCGCCGCCGATGAGCGGGATGACCATCGGCACGAGCGCCACGATCGGGTAGACCCACGGCTGGTCGATCGCGGGCCAGCCGCCGCCCGCGACCGCGGTGTCGACCCACACGCGATAGAAGCCGGTGACGTCGTTGAAGGAGTTCCCGGTCACCCCGGGCGTGAGGTTCGCCGCCGCGAGTGCGAGGTGCACGGCGATGAATGCGGGCCAGAGCACAGAACGACGTCTGAGCAGGGCGCGCATGCGCCTAACCCTAGCCGGGCGCACTCGGGGCGTGCGCGGCTCTTCGCCTTCGCGGGCGGATGCCCCGTGCCGTTGTTCCTGGAAAGTGCAACGACACCGAAGTCGCCGCCATCGTCGGCCGCGCTGCGGTAGGCGCCGCGCGCAGAACGCACGATTCGGCGTACGCGCGAGGACGGTTCGTAGGACCGATCGTGCAAAATGCGCGCCGCACCTACATCCCCCTCCCGCAGACCTCAGCCCGTGGCGTCCCTGTCCCGCATCTGCAGCGCCGCGACCTCGTCCGAGCGGGTGGTGCTTCGGCAGCGTGACCGCCGGGCGCATCCTCGGTCAATCCCGCTGCGGCTAGGACGCATGGAGGTCCAAGTCGGCCCGACGTGGGCAGCTGGGCTCCCGGCTGCGATGCCCCCGGCTGCTATGCCCCCGGCCCGACGTGGGCAGCTGGGCTCCTGCTATGCCCCCGGCCCGACGTGGGCAGCTGGGCTCCTGCTATGCCCCCGGCCCGAGTCGCTGCGGCGACAGCTGGGCTCCCGGCTGCTATGCCCCGGCTCGAGTTGCTGCGGCGACGGTGAATACCGGCTCGCCACGGCGCCCAGTCGTGCGGCGAGTCGTGCGGCGACAGTAGATGCCGCATCGGGCTCGTGCCGCTTCCGACCGACGACATTCCTTGGCGTAAAGGTCGTCGCATATCGGCCACAACTGTCGCCACTTGAGGCGCCGGCCGTCGTATTCCGGCACCTACTGTCGCCGCGCGAGCCAGCGCCGCCCGATACCGACAACGACTGTCGCCGCGCGAACCCTCGCCACCCGATACCGACATCCACTGTCGCCGCACGAACCCTCGCCACCCGATACCGACAACGACTGTCGCCGCGCGAGCCGTCGCCGCCCGATACCGGCATCTACTGTCGCCGCACGAGCCAGCGCCGCCCGATACCGACATCCACCGTCGCCGCACGAGTGGGCGCAGCGGTCACAGGGCGCCGCAGCCAGAGGGCGCAGCGGTCACAGGGCGCCGCAGCCACGGCGTGCAAAGGCCCAGGGCGGCCGTGGGGACGACGCCTTCGCCCCACGCCACGCCACGTCTCGTCACGTCAGGGCGAATGCGGCCATGAGGGCGACGGATGCCGCCGCCGCCAGCATCTCGACGCGGCCGGCGTGCCGCCGTGACCGCCAGAGCGACCACCCGCAGTACACCGCCGCCGCGGCGAGCGCCACCGGCGCAAAGCCGACCCCGACCCCGAGCCCGTGTTCGTGGCGCATGCCCGCCATGGGCGCGGCGGCCGGGGCATCCCCCATCGCCCCCATGCCCGCCATCGCTCCCGTGCCGACCATCGCGATCGTGAGCGCCGCCATCACGACGAGCCCGAGCGCCCGGTGCGCGGCAAGTGGGGTGCAGCAGCGCGCGCCCCGCCCCGGCACCGCGACGACGATCGCCAGGGCGAGCTCGAGGGCGACCCAGGCGTCGGCGGGCACCACGCCGAGCGTCGGCACCATGGTGTCGAGCATGCCGAGCACCATGACGGCCATGGCCGCCGGGCCACGCCAGGCGACTGCTCGCCTCGCGCCCCGGCGGCCACGGGCCGAGCCGAAGACGGACTCAGTGGTGGTCATGCCCCGCATGCCCCGCATGCCCCGCATACCCCGGCGCGCAGTGGTCCGACACGGTGGGCTTCACGTTGAGGGCGGGGTTCCTGTCGAAGAACCCGTACGGCTTCATCGTGAACTTGACGTAGTCCGTCGGCATGACGGGCCAGTCCTCAGGGCGCGGGAAGTGCGTGAGGCCGAAGGTGGTCCACAGCACGATGTCGTCGCCGTCGAGGTTGCGGTCGGCCTGCTGCCAGGCGGTGATGCCGTCGACCCCGGGGTTCTGGTTCACGAACTCGCCCGCGGGGTAGCGCTCGTCCGAGGCATACTGCGTCACCCACAGGGTCTTCGTCGTGTAGGCGGCGCGCTTCGCGATCGACGAGCCGGGGTCGGCGAGCAGCGTCGGCGACTGCTCGACGTGCAGCACGTAGCCGGGGTGCTGGCCGAGGCCGTTGACCTTCTCGGTGTTCGAGATCATCCAGTTGCGGCTGACGGCGCCCTGGGCCTCGAGCGCTCCTTCCGCCTCGGAGGAGATGCGCCGCACCGACTTGGTGAACGCGTTCCCGTGCTCGTTGCCCGGCCCCATCGGCAGCCGCACCGCGTCGATCTCGTCGACGGCGTTGGCGAGGCCGTCGACCGTCATGTCGAGCCGCGCGCTGAAGAGGTGCTGGTGGTAGGGCGCGCCGACGCCGGGGGCCACCAGCGTCGCGTAGGGGTAGTCCAGGTCGCCCGTGTGGGCGGAGGGGAACAGGATGCCGGTGAGCTTCGCCTCGAGCTCGATGGTGCCGTCGAGGTAGAGGTACCAGTAGAAGCCGTAGTCGTAGTTCCCGACGGTCGTGAAGAACGAGATCACGAGCCGGCGCGAGCGGCGCACCTCTGACTCGCCCGTGAACACGTCGGTGTGCTTCCAGAGCACGCCGTAGTCCTCCTCGTGCATGCAGATCGCGTTCTCGATGACGCGCGGGTTGCCGAGCTCGTCGGCCAGCGTCGCGTCGAAGTAGCGGATCTCGCCGAGGCAGTCGCAGCCGAGGGTGAGCGAGTTCGTGTAGCGGCCGAAGACGTACTCGCCCGTGTCGAAGTAGTTCTGCCAGTAGCGCGACGGCGAGGGGTCGCCGTAGGGCACGACCATCTCGGCGATCGACCCGCGGTACATGATGGGGCGGACTTCGCCGCCGCGGTCGGGGTCGGCGAAGGCGAGGTTGCGCAGAATGAGCCCCTCGCGGGCGTCGAAGCCGATGTCGAGGCTCCAGTTCGCCCACTCGACGTGCTCGCCCGTGACCGTGAAGCTCGGCCCCTCGGGCTGGGTGATCTCGAGCGGCTTGAGCCCCTCGAGGTCGGCCGGGCGGCCCTCGGGCAGGTGGTAGTTCGCCGATGCCTCGGGCACGGGCGCGGCATCCGTCTCGACGATCTGCAGCAGCTCGTGCGAGATCACGTCGACGTACGCGCACAGCCCGTCGACGGGGTGAGCCCACGGGTGGTCGTGCTCGTGGTCCATGCGGAAGGCGAAGACGCGGATGACTCGGCGCCCCTCCTCCCCCGGGATCTCGTAGTAGCCGGGCGAGAGCGGCACCTGGACGACCTGATCCGGCGCCACGCCCTTGCGCGCGAGCGCCTCGACCCAGCGCGGGTCCTCGTTGACGATGTCGGCGATGTCGGCGAACTCCTCGTCGAGGATCGGAACCTGACCGCGGCTGCCGTCGATCGGCACGCTGGCGACGACGGCGGCGTCCGTGAGCGACACGGTGACGTCGAGGGATGCCCCGCTCGCGCGGTCGAGCAGCAGGGCGCGCACCTCGCGCGCGGGCAGCGGGCCCGTGCCCTGCTGCCACGCGAGCACATCGGCTTTGTCGGGCTCGAGCAGGCCGACATACGCGTAGCGCGTGGCCGTGGTGACAAAGCCGGCCGCCGCGATGATCTCGCTGGCAGCCGCGATCTCGGCCGCCGTCAGGCTGGCGAGCGGGCCGCCCGCAGGGGCTGGGGATGCCTGACCCTCGTGCTCGTGGTGGGCGTGGCTGTTCTCGGTGATGGTCACGGTCGTTACTCCTCGATGGTGCTGATGGTGTCGATGACGTTCTCGTAGGCGCCGGGTCGCTTCGCCCTCATGACAAGGGCCTGCACGACGCCGAAGACGGGGAAGGCCGCCATGACGGCGAGGAACGCGATGGTCAGGGTGCCGAAGACCGGGTTGCCCTTCGCGTCGGCGTCGCCGATGAGCAGGGGGAAGTTCTGGGCGATGATCACGGCGACGGCGGCGAGGCCGAGGAATCCGATCACGGGTGCAATCCAGGTCTTCCAGACGCCCGCCCTGATCTTCTTGACGGCGAAGTAGGAGATGACGGCGAGGCAGGTGAGCCCCATGAGCACGACGATCGCGAAGGTCGAGATGCCGCTGAACCAGGTGAAGACCTGCAGCACGGGGTCGAGCTGGAACAGCGCGAACGCCACGGTGAGCACGGCCGCGGTCACGGTCTGCACCATCGACGACGTGTGCGGCGAGCGGTGCGTGGCGTGCACCTTGCCGAGCGCGCCGGGCAGCACCGCCGCGTTCGACATGGAGTGCTGGTAGCGCGTGATCACGTTGTGGAACGAGAGCACGCAGGCGAACATGCTCGTGATCATCAGGATGTTGACGATCCAGCCGCCCGCGGCGCCGAGGTACTGCGTCGTCACGGTGCCGATGAAGGCCGACGGGTCCTTGGCGAGCTCGCCCATGAGGTGGCTCGGGCCGATGCCCATGACGAGCGCCCACGACGCGAAGGTGTAGAAGACGGCGATGACGATGAGGGCGACATAGGTCGCGCGCGGGATGGTCTTCTGCGGGTCCTTCGCCTCGTCGCGGTAGATCGCCGTCGACTCGAAGCCGATGAAGCCGGCGAGCGCGAACATGAGCGCGAGGGCCGGTGCCCCGCTCAGCACATTGGACGGCAGGAACGGCGCGGCCGAGAGCCCCTCCGCGCCGCCGGTCGCGACGACGGCGCCGGCGAGCACGAGAACGACCCCGATCTCGCAGACGAGGAAGACGCCGAGCACCTTCCCCGACAGCTCGATATGCCGATAGCCGAGCAGGCCGACGATCGCGACGACGGCCAGTGAATAGAGCCACCACGGCAGCGTCGGGCCGCTGAGCGAGCCGACGAAGCCGCTGATCACCGCGCCGACGTAGCCGTAGACCGCGATCTGAACCGTCGTGTAGGTGAGGATCGCGAGCCATGCGGCGGCGAGGCCGAGCGGGCGGCCGAGGCCGTAGCCGACGTAGGTGAAGAACGCGCCGGGCCGTGGCACGTAGTTGCTCATGGTCGACAGCCCGACGGCGAAGAACAGCAGGATGACGCCGCCGATGAGGAACATCGTCGGGGCGCCGATGCCGTCGCCGAGAAGCGCGCCGACGGGGAATCCGCCCCCGACGACGGTGAGCGGCGCGGCGGCCGCGATGACCATGAAGACGATGGATCCGACGCCGAGACGGCCCGAGAGGGTGCGGGCGGGGCGTTCGGTCAGGGCAGATGGCGCTGCGGGAAGGGCGGTGGGGTCCGCGGTTGTCATACGAGCCTCCTCAGGGGTGTGACGCCCATGCTGGGCGCGGCCCGTTTCGCCCGAATGACCCGGCCGTAACGCTCATCGCGCTGCGAACGAGACAGGCCGGGGCATCCGTCTCAGTCGCGGTCTCACGGCCGCGACGCACCGGAAACGCGCGCGCAACACGGCGTTGAGACCCTGACGGCATGACCGCGCAGAACCCGCCCGACCGCCTCGTCGCGCTCGGCCGTGCGATCGCACGGCCGCCCGTGGTCGCGGGCGTCGCGCGGAACAGCCC
>NZ_JBLRDT010000016.1:0-24801 GCF_057512245.1 Gryllotalpicola sp. CP2-P1 | reverse complement strand
TCGCCGTCGTCGGCGCCCTCGCCGCGTTCTCGGCGTGCGACCTGCTGCTGAGCCGCGCGGCCCGGCGGCGGCTCGCACGCCTGACCGAGGAGTTCCCGACGGTGGCCGAGCTGCTGGCGCTCAGCCTGTCCGCGGGAGAGGGGAGTCACGATGCGATCAGGCGGGTCGCGCGCGCGAGCAGCGGCGAGCTCGGGCTCGAGCTGCGCCGCGTCGTCGCAGAGGTCGGCCTCGGCGTTCCTCTCGCCGACGCGCTGCAGGCGATGGCGAGGGCGTTGCGGATTCCACGGCTGTCCCTCTTCGCCGACGCGGTCATCGGCGCGCTCGAGCGCGGGGCGCCGCTGGCCGAGGTGCTGCGCGC
Source organism: Gryllotalpicola sp. CP2-P1 (assembly GCF_057512245.1). Classification (NCBI taxonomy): domain Bacteria; kingdom Bacillati; phylum Actinomycetota; class Actinomycetes; order Micrococcales; family Microbacteriaceae; genus Gryllotalpicola; species Gryllotalpicola sp. CP2-P1. The sequence goes on along the minus strand of NZ_JBLRDT010000016.1, from coordinate 24,443 downwards.
ACAGGCCGCCGACGCGCGCAGCGAGCGCAAGCGCGAGCTGCTCGAGGTGGCGGGTCGCAAAGAGGTGCTGATGCTCGTGCCGCTGATCTTCGGGGTCCTGCCGCTCACCGTGCTGATCGCGGTGTTCCCCGGGGTGTTCATTCTGCGTGCCGGCATGTAAAGCGGCGCGTTGTCGACCCACGACGTTCGTACGTCCGATACGGAGGAGAAGAGATGAAGTGGCTGCTGAGCCGCGTGCGCGACGAGGACCGGGGGGATGTCCCCGGCTGGGTCCTCATCACCGCCATGACCGCCGGGCTCGTGATCGCGATCTGGGCGCTGGCCGGAAACACCCTCACTCAGGTCTTCACCAACGCGGTGAATTCCGTCATGACGGGCCCGTGAGGCGGCTGCGCGACGAGCGCGGCTCGGCCCCGGCCGAATTCGCGATGGTGGGCGGCCTGCTTGTCGTGCTGCTGCTCGCCGTCGTGCAGTTCACGCTCGTGCTGCTCGTGCGCAACACCGTGCAGGACGCCGCGGCGCAGGGTGCCCGCGTCGCCGCCTTCGCCGACGGCACGCTGGGCGACGGCGAGGCGCGAACGCGGCAGCTCGTCACCGCGTCGCTCGGCGGCCGCTATGCGGGCGACGTGACGGCCGCGTACGAGCTCGACGACGGCATCCGGGTCGTCGAGGTGCGCGTCGAGACGACGCTTCCGGTGATCGGTCTCATCGGCTTCCGTCGGGCGCTGGAGGTGAGTGGCCATGCGGCTGTCGATGCGGGTTAGGCGGCTCGCGGGCGACGACGGCAACGCCCCGATCGAGTTCCTCGTCACGGGCGTCATCCTGCTGGTGCCGCTCGTGTACCTCGGCATCGCGCTGGCGTCGATCCAGGGCGGCTCGCTCGCCGTCGAGGGCGCGGCGCGCGAGGCCGCGCGCGTGTATGTCGCGGCGGCGACGGATGCCGGAGGCCGTGCCTCCGCCGACCGGGCGGTGACGGTGGCCCTCGCCGACCGGCGACTCGCCCGCCGAGACGGCGACCTCATTCTGAGTTGCGAAGGCGCGGCTGCCGCCGACTGCCTCGCCGCCGGCACGCGGGTCACCGCCACGATCCGCACCGAGGTCGAGCTGCCCTTCGTGCCACCGGTGTTCGGTCTGCAGAAGGTCGCCAGGGTGCCGGTCGCCGCGACGGCCACCGCGCCCGTGTTCCGCCTCGGGGGCGCGCCGTGACCGGCGTGCGGGCGCCGGGGCTGAGAAGCGACGACGGCAGCATCCTGCCTCTCGTCTTCGGCTTCTTCGCGATCGCCCTCGCGCTGGTCCTCGTGGTGACCGCCGCGACCTCGCTCTACCTCGAGCGCTCGCGCCTCTACACGCTGGCCGACGGCGCAGCGCTCGCCGGCGCGGATTCCTTCACGGTCGAGACCACCGTGCTCGGTGCGGGCGGCGAGGTGCGCCCGCGGCTCGATGGCGCTCGGGTGCGGCATGCGGCATCCGACTATCTGAGCGCGGCGACGCAGGGGCGCCGCACCCCGGTCGCCCTGGTCAGCGCGGGCTCGCCCGACGGGCGGAGCGCCCGTGTGCGCCTCGCCGAGCAGTGGCGGCCGCCGCTGCTCTCGGCGTTCGTGCCGCACGGGGTGCGCATCGAGGTCGAGGGAAGCGCGCGGCCGGTGTTCTGGTGAACCGCGCCGGTAGGCTGGGCTGCAAATGATCGAACTCGATTTGAGCGCCCAGATCGCCGAGGTGCGCTCGACCTTCTCAGACATCCGTGCCGTCGTCGACGTCGACAGGCTGAAGGCGACGATCGCCGAGCTCAGCGAGCAGGCGGGCGCTCCCGACTTGTGGGACGACCCCGAGAAGGCGCAGAAGGTGACCAGCGCGCTGAGCCGCGCGCAGGCCGAGCTGAGCAAGGTCACGGGCATCGAGCAGCGGCTCGACGACCTCGAGGTGCTCGTCGAGCTCGCCAACGACGAGGGCGACGACGAGGTCGCGGAAGAGGCGAGGAACGAGCTCGAGGAGCTCACGAAGACCGTCGCCGACCTCGAGGTGCAGACGCTGCTCGACGGCGAATATGACGCACTGCCCGCGGTCGTCACGATCCGCTCGGGTGCGGGCGGCGTCGATGCCGCAGACTTCGCCGAGATGCTGCTGCGCATGTATCTGCGGTACTGCGAGCGCCAGGGCTGGCCGACGAAGGTGCTCGACACCTCCTACGCGGAAGAGGCCGGCATCAAGTCGGTGACCTTCCAGGTCGACGCGCCCTACGCCTTTGGCATCCTGAGCGTCGAGGCCGGCACGCACCGCCTCGCCCGCATCAGCCCGTTCGGCGGCGCCGACAAGCGCCAGACGAGCTTCGCGGCCGTCGAGGTCATCCCGCTGCTCGAGGAGACCGGCGAGATCGAGATCCCCGAGACCGACATCCGCGTCGACGTGTTCCGCTCGTCGGGCCCCGGCGGCCAGAGCGTCAACACGACCGACTCGGCCGTGCGCATCACCCACTTCCCGACCGGCATCGTCATCTCCATGCAGGACGAGAAGTCGCAGATCCAGAACCGCGCCGCCGCCATGGCGCTGCTCAAGAACCGCCTGTTGCTGCTCAAGCGCGAAGAGGAGGCCGCCAAGAAGAAGGAGCTCGCGGGGAACATCACCGCGAGCTGGGGCGATCAGATCCGCTCCTACTTCCTCTACGGCCAGCAGCTCGTCAAGGACCTGCGCACCGGCTACGAGGTCGGCAACCCGCAGACGGTCTTCGACGGCAATCTCGACGGGCTCATCGCCGCAGGCATCCGCTGGCGCAAGCAGCCGAGCGACGATTAGGGCGAGTCGCTAGCCGGAATCCCGCGCCGGTCTGCCTAACCTGGCCCGGTCATGATCCGGTTTGATCACATCTCAAAGCAGTACCGCGGCACGAATCGCCCCGCGCTGGGCGACGTGTCCTTCGAAGCGCAACGCGGCGAGTTCGTGTTCCTCGTCGGCGCGTCGGGCTCCGGCAAGTCCAGTTGCCTGCGCCTGATCCTCAAAGAGGAGAAGCCGACCAAGGGCAAGATCCACGTGCTCGGCCAGGATCTCGGCACCATCTCGAGCCGCAAGGTCCCGTACTTCCGCCGCAACCTCGGCGTCGTCTTCCAGGACTTCCGCCTGCTGCCCAACAAGACGGTGTACCAGAACGTCGCGTTCACGCTGCAGGTGATCGGCAAGTCGCGCGGCTTCATCCAGGAGGCCGTGCCCGACGTTCTCAAGATGGTCGGGTTGGACGGCAAGGCGCAGCGGATGCCCCACGAGCTCTCCGGCGGCGAGCAGCAGCGCGTCGCCATCGCCCGTGCCGTGGTCAACAAGCCGCAGATCCTGCTGGCCGACGAGCCGACCGGAAACCTCGACCCCGCCACCAGCGCCGGCATCATGAGCGTTCTCGAGCGCATCAACGCGGGCGGCACCACCATCATCATGGCGACCCACGAGGCGCACTTCGTCGACCAGATGAAGAAGCGCGTCATCGAGCTCTCGCAGGGCCAGATCGTGCGCGACGAGCGCCACGGCGGCTACGGCGTGACGGCCGCCATTCCGCTGACCAAGCCCGCACCCGCCCCGGCCGAGCCGCAGACCGTGCAGCTCGCCACGGGCGTCGTCGTGCCCGTCGCGCCCGTGGCGAAGCCCGCGGGCGAGCCCGCGCCCGCCGCATCCGCCGACGAGCCCGCCGAGCAGAGCAACAACGTGCGCCCGATCACGAGCGCGACGCCCGTGCAGCGCCCGGCAGAGGCCGAGATCTCGCTCGCCGAGCGCCTCGGGCTGCGCGCGAACGGCACGGACGGGCAGGAGTACGACCAGAACGTGGGGCCGGTGAAGTAATGCGATTCGCACTCGTCTGGACGGAGGCCGCGAGCGGCCTGCGCCGCAACCTCTCGATGGTCGTCTCGGTTATCCTCGTCACATTCATCTCGCTGACCTTCGTCGGCGCCGCCATCCTCATGCAGATGCAGATCGGCCAGATGAAGGGCTACTGGTACGACCGGGCCCAGGTCGCCGTCTACATGTGCACGGCGACGGATTCCTCCGACACCTGCACCGGCCGGGACGCCACCCAGCAGCAGATCGACGCCGTGAAGAAGGAGCTGGCGTCACCCGCCCTCGCGAAGTTCATTAAGAAGTCGACGTTCGAGAACCACGACCAGGTCTTCGCCGAGTTCAAGAAGCAGTTCAAGAACAACCCGGTCGCCGACTATGTCACCCCCGACCTGCTGAACCAGACGTTCTGGATCAACCTGAAAGACCCGAACCAGTCGGCGGTGATCGTCGAGAGCGTCTCGAACCTGCCGGGCGTGCAGTCGGTCACAGATCAGCGGCAGTACCTCGACCAGATCTTCTCGATGCTCAACGTCGCGAGCTTCACAGCGATCGCGATCGCGGTCGTCATGCTGGTGGCGGCTGCGCTGCTGATCGCGACGACGATCCGGCTCTCGGCGTTCTCACGACGGCGCGAGCTCGCGATCATGCGACTCGTCGGGGCATCCAACCGCTTCATCCAGACGCCGTTCATCCTCGAGGGCGTCTTCGCCGCCGTCATCGGCTCGGTGCTCGCGGGCATCGCGACATGGGGCATCGTCAAGTTCTTCGTGCAGGGGTATCTGCAGGCGTCGATCCCGTTCACGAACTTCGTCGGCACGGGCAATGCGCTGACGGTTGCGCCGATCCTGGTGATCGCCGCGATCGTGGTCGCCGCGATCGCGAGCAACATCGCGATCAGCAGGTACCTGCGCGTCTGAGTCGCGCAGACGCGCACGATAAACTGAGCGGATGCCACGCGAACGTGGTCAGAAGGTCGTCGCCACCAACCGCAAGGCCCGGCACGACTACCTGATCGAAGACACCTATGAGGCGGGCCTCGTGCTGACCGGCACCGAGGTCAAGAGCCTGCGCGAGGGGCGCGCGTCCCTCGTCGACGGCTACGCCTTCGTCGACGCCGGCGAGGCGTGGCTCGATGCGGTGTACATCCCCGAGTACCTCGACGGCACCTGGAACAACCACGCGCCGCGCCGCAAGCGGAAGCTGCTGCTGCACAAGCAGCAGATCGTCAAGCTCGCCAACAAGGTGAAAGAGGGCGGGTACACGATCATCCCGCTGCAGCTCTACTTCAGCGACGGGCGCGCGAAGGTCGAGATCGCGGTCGCCAAGGGCAAGCGCGATTACGACAAGCGCCAGGCGCTGCGCGAGCGGCAGGACAAGCGCGAGGCCGAACGCGCGATGCGGCAGCGCAACCACCTGGGGGAGTAGCTGCGGGAAGCTGCTACAGCACCCTGATCAGCCGCTCCTGCAGCTCGCCGAGCCACCAGTAGGCGGCCTTCGCGGGCGCGAGTTCCGGGTCGTTCGAGCCCTCGTCCTCGTCGGTCTCGATTCCGAGGCGCGTCGCGAGCGCGAGACGCAGATCGGTGATGGCCCGCAGCCAGGGCAGCACCTCGCGCTCGTCGAGGATCACGGGGCCGGATGCCGCCGCCGCACGAGCCAGCGCGAGAGCGTTCCCCGTCTTCAGCGCGACGAGGTCGTCCTCGGTGAAGCGCCGGAACTCGGCAGCGGACTCGGCGTCGTCGCGGTAGGCGTCGGGGAGGAGCCGCTCGAGGGCGGGGTCGCGGGGAAGGCTCGGGTCGGCGGCCGCATCGGGGCCGGCATCCGCCTGCGTCAGCAAATCGATGAGCTCATTCGTGAGCTGCGCGAGCATGTCGCGCTCGATGGGGTCGAATTCGGCGCTCACGCGGCCGTCGTATGTCGTCTTGATGTGCGCCACTCGGCGGGTGCTCCTTACAGCTCTGCCCGATCGAGCGTGGCCCACAGGCCGTATTCGTGCATCGCCTGCACGTGCCGCTCCATCTCTTCGCGGGTGCCCTGCGCCACGATCGCCTTGCCCTCCCGGTGCACCGCGAGCATGAGCCTCGTGGCCTTGTCTTCTTCGAAGCCGAAGTAGCTGCGAAAGACGTAGACCACGTATGACATGAGGTTGACGGGGTCGTTCCAGACGATGGTGCGCCACGGCGTGCCGCGCCTCGTCTGGTCTTGCAGAAGCTGCTCCAGCTCCTGATCGACATCGGGCGAGCTGATCTGCGCCATGACTCCATGCTAGGGAATCCTGGCGCAAGGTATCCGTTGTATATTGGTGAGCCGCTCTTCTGTGAGCGCGTGCAACTGCAACAACTCGACAGCGTGTGACAGCGCCCGCCCGACCGCCCCTCATGGGGATGATCGGTTTCGACATCGCCTGAGCGAGTCTGAGAAGCGGGCCGAGGATGCGGGGTTATCTCGTAAACGCCCCTCGCAAAACATAAGTGCCAATTCCAACAGCACTGCCGTCTCCGCCAAGGCTCAGGTCGCTCTCGCGGCCTAAGTTCCTCTAAGCGGACACTTACATCGGCCGTCAGCCCGGTTACTAGCCTTCCACCCGGGTCTGGCGTCATCTAGAAGGCTTGCTCGACCGTTACGCCTTAGGGCGGTCGGGGACTCGCACTAGGGCTGGGTCCGTCGAGGTGGTGGCCGCCACCTAGCCTCGGGACCGAGTAAAGCGATAAGCGCGGCTGCGCCCGGAGAATGCGGACGACCACAGCGATGGACGGGGGTTCAATTCCCCCCATCTCCACCATTCGGCTGGTCGGCGCGAGGCGCTGTCACACGGTGTTGAGCACGAAAGGCGACCCGATCGGGTCGCCTTTCGTGCGTTCAGGCGGGCGGCCTCGGGCCCGCTTCGATGAGGAAGGGCTAGGAAATGCATAGCTTCCTCTCGTCCTCCGCACGGCGCGAATAAGAAACCAGGAAGAACGCCGAACCAGCCTTGAAGGCATGAGCGAGACAGCACGTCCCCACGGCGAACCAACGGATCCGCCCGGCTTGGACATCGACATCGTCATGCCGGTCTACAACGAACAGGCGACCCTCGAGCGCAGCGTCACGAAGCTGCAGGACTTCCTGTCGGCTGCAGTGCCCGAGAGCTGGCGCATCACAATCGCAGACAACGCCTCCACGGATGCCACGCCGGCGATTGCGGACCGGCTGGCCGAGGAACTCGAGGGCGTTCGCGCCGTGCATCTGCCTCAGAAGGGCCGCGGCCGCGCGCTCAAGGCGGTGTGGTCGGATTCCCCTGCCGCGGTTCTGGTCTATCTCGACGAAGACCTCTCCACCGATCTGCGCGCCCTGCGGCCGCTCGTGGCGCCGCTGCTCTCGGGCCACTCCGACCTCGCGATCGGCACGCGCCTGGCGCGCAGCTCACGGGTCATCCGGGGCGGCAAGCGCGAGTTCATCTCGCGCAGCTACAACCTCATGCTGCGCACCATGATGGACGCCAAGTTCTCGGACGCTCAGTGCGGCTTCAAGGCGATTCGCTCCGACGTGGCGCGCGAACTGCTTCCGTACGTGCAGGACACGGGCTGGTTCTTCGATACGGAGCTGCTCGTGCTCGCCGAGCGGTCCGGGCTGCGCATCCACGAAGTGCCGGTCGACTGGGTCGACGACCCCGACAGCTCGGTGGACATCGTCGCCACCGCGGCCGCCGACATCAAAGGCATGTGGCGCGTCTCACGCGACCTTGCGAAGGGGCGCCTTCCGGTGGGCGAGCTCTACGCTCGCTTCGGCCGCCAGCCGCTCAGCGCGCCGGCAGGGCATCGCAACGGTCTCCTGATGCAACTGCTCAGCTTCGGGATGATCGGCGGGCTGTCGACGGTCGCCTATGCGGTGCTCTATCTCGTGCTCGCGCACGCGATCCCCGCTCAAGCCGCCAACTTCGTGGCACTGCTCGTCACCGCGGTCGCGAACACCGCGGCGAATCGCCGCTTCACGTTCGGCGTGCGGGGCAGATCGCACGCGGCGACCCACCACGCCCAGGGACTCGTCGTCTTCGGACTCGCCTGGCTGATCACGAGCGGCTCGCTGCTCGGACTTCACGCCTGGTACTCCGGCGCGGGCCATGGAGTCGAAGTCGTCGTGCTGACCGCGGCGAACGTGGTCGCGACCCTGGTGCGCTTCGTGCTCCTGCGGTGGTGGGTGTTCCGCCGCAGGCGCGACGGCGCTGCCGGAGCCCCGCCGCGGGCCGCCGTCAAGCCGCTGACTGTGCCCATCGGTGTCGTTTCCCCCTCATCCGACTTCGTCGAGCAGAAAGCAGGCAAGCGATGAGCCTCGTCACCGCGATCAAGGTCGCCCGGGAAGAAGACCGGCCCCGCGCCGCGGCATCCACGCGCGGCGTCGGGCTCCGCAGGGAATGGATCGCCTTCGCCGGCCTTCTTCTCGTCACCGGCGTCCTCTACGTGTGGAACCTGGCCGCGAGCGGATGGGCGAACACGTTTTACTCGGCAGCAGTGCAGGCCGGCACGAAGAGCTGGGTCGCCTTCTTCTACGGCTCGAGCGACGCCGGCAACTCGATCACCGTCGACAAGCCGCCCGCCAGCCTCTGGCTGATGGAGCTCTCCGCCCGCGTCTTCGGACTGAGCTCGTGGAGCATCCTGCTTCCCGAGGCGCTCATGGGCGTGGCGACGGTCGCGATCGTCTATCTCGCCGTAAGGCATCGCTTCGGGGCTGTCGCGGGACTCATCGCGGGCGGTACCCTCGCCCTCACGCCGGTCGCGGCACTGATGTTCCGCTTCAACAACCCGGACGCCCTGCTGCTGCTCCTGCTGACGACCGCCGTGGTCTTCACGCTCCGCGCGATCGAACGCGAACGGCTGCGCTGGCTGGCGCTCGCCGGGATCGCGGTCGGCTTCGGATTCCTGACGAAGCAGCTGCAGGCGTTCCTCATCCTGCCTGTGCTGGCGGGGGCATACCTCGCGTTCGCGCGCACCGGCGTCCTGAGGCGCGTCGTGCACCTGCTCGCCGCGCTCGGCGCCGTCATCGTCTCCGCGGGGTGGTGGGTTGCGGTCGTCGAGCTCGTTCCCGCAGCCGACCGGCCATATATCGGCGGCTCGCAGAGCAACAGCTTCCTCGAGCTGACCTTCGGCTACAACGGCTTCGGCCGGCTGACCGGCAACGAGACCGGCAGCGTGACCGGTGGTATGGGGACTGCGGCCGGGGGCGGTGCAGGGTCATGGGGCTCGACGGGCCTGTTCCGCCTGTTCGAGAACGAGATCGGGGGTCAGATCTCGTGGCTCATCCCGGCCGCGCTGGCCCTGATGGTCGCCGCGCTCGTGCTGATCGGGCGCGCCCCGCGCACGGACACAAAGCGCGTCATGATCGCCACCTTCGGCGGCTGGCTGCTCGTCACCCTGCTCGCGTTCAGCTTCATGGGAGGCATCTTCCACGCCTACTACACGGTGGCGCTCGCCGCTCCGCTCGCGGGCCTGCTCGCGGCATCCGGCACGGTGGTCTGGGCCGCACGCGATCGGCTCTGGGTCCGCATCCTGCTCGCTGCGACCTCGATCGGCACGGCGCTGTGGGCGTGGGTGCTGCTCGCCCGGGCGAGCGAGTGGCTGCCCTGGCTCAAAGTCGTGGTGCTTGTGCTCGGCATTGCCGCCGCGGCGGCCGTCGTCGCGCTGCCGTGGCTCAGCAAGCGGGTGGCGCCCGCCGTGCTCGTGCTGCTCATCGTCGTCGGGCTCGTCTCGCCGCTCGCCTACACGCTCGAGACCGTCGCAACGGCCCACACCGGGTCGATCGTCACGGCGGGGCCGGCCGTTGCTGGCTCGATGGGCGGGGGAGCCCCAGGCGGCATGGGCGGCAGGCAAGGCGGACCCGGTCCGCGCCAGGGCGGCGGTCAGGGCGCGTCCGGTGGTGGAGGAGCGCCCCAGGGTGGACTGCCCGGTCCGGGCGGCGCCGGCGGCGGGCTGCTTGGCGGGACCTCCGTCAGCGGCGCGCTCACCGCGCTGCTCGAGAAGGACGCATCCGATTACACCTGGGTCGCCGCGACCACCGGCTCGAACGAGGCCGCGAGCTACCAGCTCGCGACGGGCGACTCGGTGATGCCGATCGGCGGCTTCAACGGCAGCGATCCGTCGCCGACCCTCGCCCAGTTCAAGAAGTACGTCGCGGAGGGCAAGATCCACTACTACATCGCCGGTTCCGTGGGCCAGTCCAACGGCGGCAGCGACGTGGCGAGCAAGATCGCCAGCTGGGTCGAGGCCACCTACACCGCGAGGACGGTCGGCGGGGTCACGGTCTACGACCTGAGCACCCAGGCCTCGTCGTCCGCCACTGCTAGCTGACGCCAACTGATCAGACATCCACCGACATGGAGACCTCCCTCGTGCAACTCACGACCACCGACCACCCGCTCACCGAGAACACGGATGCCGTCGCCGAACACCCCGGCGCGGCATCCGCCCCTCGTCGCCGCGGCGACGCACTGCGTCGTCTCTTTCTCGGCTCACCGGGGGACCCGCGCTGGCTGCGGCCCGCGTTCTGGCTGCTGCTCGCCGTCACGGCCGTGGTCTATCTCACCGACCTCACGGTCTCGGGCTACGCCAACAGCTTCTACGCGGCCGCCGTGCAGGCCGGAACGAAGAGCTGGAAGGCGTGGTTCTTCGGCTCGCTGGACTCGGCGAACTTCATCACGGTCGACAAGCCGCCGGCGTCGCTGTGGGTGATGGGCCTCTCGGCGCGGCTGTTCGGCTTCTCGAGCTTCAGTCTGCTCTTCCCGCAGGCGCTCATGGCCGTCGGCTCGGTCGCCCTGACCTGGGGCACGGTGCGCCGCACGCTGACGCGCCTCGGTGCGACGACGGCGAATGTGGGCGCGCTCGTCGCCGGCTTCGTCGTGGCGTTCACGCCGGCCGCGGCGATGATGTTCCGCTTCGACAACCCCGACGCGCTGCTCGTGCTGCTCATGACGGCTGGGGCGTACTGCGTCGTCCGCGCGCTGCCGAGGGGCAGTTGGCGCTGGCTCGCCCTCGCGGGCGTCGCTCTCGGCTTCGCCTTCCTCACGAAGATGCTGCAGGGTCTGCTCGTACTGCCCGCGTTCGCGGTGGTCTACCTGCTCGCCGCGCGCACCGGCTGGGGGCGCCGCATTGTCGGGCTTCTCATCGCGGCGGGGTCGCTCGTCGTGAGCGCGGGCTGGTGGGTGCTCGCCGTGGCGCTGTGGCCGGCGTCCGCCCGGCCGTACATCGGCGGCTCCACCAACAACACGGTGCTCGAGCTCGTCTTCGGCTACAACGGTCTCGGCCGCATCTTCGGCGGCGACGGCAATGGCGGAGGCGGGGGCGCTCCGGGCGGCAGCACGAGCGGGCAGAGCGGGATGCCGGACTTCAGCGGTGGCGACGGCGGGGGCGCTCCCGGCGGGGGCGGCATGGGCGGGGCTGCCGGCTCGTCCTTCGGTGGCTCGACCGGACTGGGCCGCCTCTTCTCCTCCGAGATGGGGCTCGAGGCATCCTGGCTCATCCCGGCTGCGCTCATCGCGCTCGTGCTCGGTCTCGCCGTCGTCGGTCGCCGCCGCCTCGCCGACCCGGCACGCGCCGGCCTCTTGCTCTGGGGCGGCTGGCTCGTGGTCACCGGGCTCGTCTTCAGCTACATGTCCGGCACGATCCACCCCTATTACACCGTCGCGCTCGTGCCCGCGATCGGCGGCCTCGTCGGCACCGGCGGCGCGCTGCTGTGGAAGGCACGCAGCCGGTGGATCGGCCGGGTCGGACTCGCCGCGATGATCGCGGCGAGCGCGGGCTGGGCGTGGTGCCTGCTGAACGAGAACCCGTCATGGCAGCCCTGGCTGCGCTGGACGATCCTCGCGGTCGGCATCCTCTCGGCCGCCGCGGTCCTCGTCGGCAGCGTCCCCGCGATGCGCAAGCTGGTCGCAGTCGGCGTGCTCGCCGGCATCGTGAGCGGACTCGCCGGGACCACCGCCTACTCGCTCGCGACCGTCGCGGTCGGACACACCGGGTCCATCCCGAGCGTCGGGCCGGCCGGCTCGTCGTCGGGCGGCTTCGGAGGCGGCGGGATGCCGGGAGGCGGCCAGGGCGACGGGCAGGGCGGTGCTCCGGGTGGCGCGCCGGGTACGAGCTCGGGCCAAGGGCCGCAGCAGGGCGGCTCGTCCTCGCAGAGCTCTGGCACGGATTCGGACAACCCGGATGCCGACAGCCAGGGATTCCCCGGCGGCGGAACAAGCGGCCCGCAGAGCCAGGTCGATGGCGGCCAAGGCGGAGCGCCCTCAGGCGGCGGCGCGGGCGCCGGCGGCATGGGCGGCGGCACCACCTCGAGCGCGCTCACGAAGCTGCTCACCTCCGCGGATGCCACGTGGGCGGCCGCGGTGAACGGCTCGCAGTCCGCCGCGCAGCTCGAGCTCGACACCGACACGGCCGTCATGGCCATCGGCGGCTGGTCCAGCGACCCGGCCCCTACCCTCGCCGAGTTCAAGAAGTACGTCGCCGAGGGCAAGATCGGCTACTACATCTCCTCGGGCGGCATGGGCGGCGGGATGCCGGGCGGCAGCAGCTCGTACGCGACGCAGATCGAGCAGTGGGTCGCAAAGAACTTCACTGCGAAGACCGTCGGCGGCCAGACCATCTACGACCTGAGCAGCGCGAAGAGCTGAGGCGACGACGTCCGTCCGCGTGGCCCCGCAGGATTCCTGCGGGGCCACACGCCGTTTGCGATTGGTCCAGGTGGCCCTCGCCGAGGTGATCGAGCGCCGACAGAAGATTCACAAATCCTGCATGGCGACCGGCTTCGATGAAAATGTGCCGTGGACACCGTGTCGTGATTGCTTCGCATCAGGAACCTGCAGCCGTGTTCAAGACTGCGAGCGAGGCCAGAGGGCCAGCAATGCGACTCCCCGCCGACTCGGCGTCCATCTTCTCGGCGGCCACAGGTATTCCCTGCACGTAGGACTAGTCCCCGACGAAGACTTTGAGATTGGAGTGCGAAGCGTCGATACGCCGCATCGACTCCTCAGCGCGCGACCGGTCGGCACGGGCGGTAAGAGCGATGATCGCTTCCACGATGGCGAACGCCGGCGCGAGAGAGGTGCGCGGGGTAGGGCTGTCGGACGGCACGACGATCGTGTGCCGGGCTATCGGCGCGAGGGGTGACATCTCGCTGTCGGTTAGTGCGATCACCGCGATGTTTGAGCGCGCGGCGGCGCTGGCGAGGTCTGCGGTGACGCGGTAGTACCGATGAAAATCGATGGCCACGACCGCATCGGTCTCACCGAGCAGGCCCAGATACTGAGCCGCGGAGACCGTGTCTATCGGCTGATCAGCCGAGATCCCGAGAAGGCGCAGCGACGACGCTAGATGCGCTGCGACAGGGGCGGCTGCGCCGAGGCCGAGGACCAGGGCCGTCTGCGCGGAGGACAGGGTCTCCGCGACGTTGGCCAGCAGATCCGGCGAGATGCGCCGGGAGAGGTGCTCAAGGTTCCGTCGCGCTTGTGCAAGGACCGCCGATACCGTTGCGGCCGCGGTCCCGGACTCGACTTCGTCCTCCATCGCCTGCAGGAATCGTGAGTACTGCGACAGGGTGGCACGCAGCGAGCGCTGGAGGTGGGGGTAGCCGTCGAATCCAAGATGCTGCGCGAGTCTCACGACCGTGGCGGTGTGCACCCCAGCGTGCTCGGCAAGCTCCGCCGCGGTGAGATAGGCGACGGCCTCGATGTCTTCGAGCATCGCGCGCGCGGCCTGCCGCTGCGCCTTGCCGAGTGTGGGTGCGAGCCCGAGCAGGCGCCCCCTAATATCGTCCAGCTCTGCCATGTTCTCCCTCTCGTTCTGGTCGATGCGCGCATTACGACAATGCTTCAGAACTGCAAGGTTTGCAAGGGAAATTGCAGACCTGTTTACCTGCGCGAAATCGCTTGCACAGCTGACGGTTTGCTGGCTAGTCTCCGAGTCACTCAATGTCACGGAGGAGGAACACGCATGGCGTGGAGAGTCGGGGTCGACACCGGGGGGACGTTCACGGACATCGCACTGGTCGATGAGGAACGGGGCTTGATCGCTGTTCGGAAGGTTCCGTCCAGCAAGGAGGACCCGTCCCAGGCCATCCTCTCCGGCGTCCTTGGGCTGCTCGCCGACCACAATGTGCCCCATGCGGAGATCAGCCGGTTCAATCACGGCACGACGGTCGCGGTCAACGCGGTGCTGGAAGGGAACGCGGCCCGCGCCGGCCTGCTGACGACCTCGGGGTTCCGGGACGTGCTAGAGCTCGGACGCCAGCGGCGCCCGCATCTGTATGACATGGCTGTGCGCAAGCCGGAGCCGGTTGTGCCTCGTGAGTTGCGGATCGAGGTCGGCGGGCGTCTGGCCGCCGACGGCAGCGAGGTGCAGCCGGTCGACGAGGAGGAGCTCCAAGCCGCGATAGACCGACTGCGGGCCGCCGCCGTGGAGGCAGTGGGGGTATGTCTGCTGCATTCCTACGCGGACAGCGCCCAGGAGAACAAGATCCGTCAGCGTCTCCACGAGGCGCTGCCCGGCGCTTCTGTGTCGGTGTCGAGTGAGGTGCACCCCGAGTATCGGGAGTACGAGCGGTTCAGCACGACCGCGGTGAACGCGTCGCTGGTTCCGGTGATGCGCCGCTATCTGGACCACCTCTCCGACGGAGTCGCCGCGGCCGGCATCACCCCACCGGTGCGAGTGGTGCAATCCAACGGCGGCCTGGCCTCCATAACGACTACCGGCGAGCTACCGGTGTCCACCCTGTTCTCCGGCCCGAGCGCCGGGGTGCTCGGTGCGGTCCAGTTGGCCTCCGAGGCGGGCATTCGCGACATCATCACCTTCGATATGGGCGGAACCAGCACCGACGTATGCCTCATCCGGGACGGACGGATCCCGATCGTGCATGAGCGGGAGATGGACGGGCGCCCGATCATGGGGGCGATGGTGGACGTCGTCTCCGTCGGCTCCGGCGGCGGCTCCATCGCCTGGGTTGACGACGGCGGGCTACTGAAGGTCGGCCCGAAGAGCGCCGGCGCCATGCCCGGCCCGGTCGCGTACGGCCGTGGCGGGATCTTCCCGACCGTGACCGACGCGGACTGCGCTCTGGGGTACCTGCATTCAGATGCGCCGCTGGCCGGCACACTGCGCGTGGACACTCCCGCGGCAGAACGGGCGCTGGAGACCCAGATCGGTGACGGGCTCGGCCTGGACGCGACGCAGTCCGCAGACGGAATCTTGAAGGTACTGCAAGCGGACCTCGTAGGCGCCGTCCGGGCCGTCTCTGTCGCCCGCGGAACCGACCCCCGCGACTTCACTCTCGTGCCTTATGGCGGCGCCGGCCCTCTGCACGCCTCCGCGCTTGCGCGGGAACTCGGCATCCGTCGCGTGCTCGTCCCGCCGGCCCCCGGCATTCTGTGCGCATACGGAGCGCTCAGCGCCGATGTGCGCGGCGACTTCGGCGCCACCTGCGTCGCGGAGGCCACCGAGGCCGGGGCCGCCGCCATCACGCACGCCTACCAGCGTCTGGACGAGCGGGCCGCGCACTGGGCGGAAGTGGAGGCGGTCACCGACGCTGTCGTGCTCGAGCGGCACATCGAACTGCACTACGCGAACCAGAGCCACGCGCTCCAAGTACCGCTGGACGGGCACCCCGACTCGGATGCCCTGCGCCGGGCCGTCGCCGACTTCCACAAACTGTACGAGCAGCGCTACGGCTATGCCCTGCCGGAAGAGCCGGTACGCGTGGTCGCGGTGCGCCTGACTGCGACCGCCCCGGCCGAGCGCTCCTGGTCCTCTGAGCGAATCCCGGAAGGCGACCCCGCGCCCACCATCCGTGACATCTTCGTCGACGGCTCCTGGCAGCAGGCCGAGATCTACCGGCGCGAAGCGCTGCCGTCGGGGTGGAGCTGCCAGGGACCCGCGGTCGTCGGGCAGCTGGACGCGACGACGATCATCCTCCCGGGGCAGGCCGCCCGCATCGACGAGTTCTTCAACCTGATCATCGAGGAGGCACAGTGACCCCCGCCACCACCACCATCGAGACCATGGCCACGCCGGGCCGCCTGGACCCGATCACGACCGAGGTGATCGGAAGCGCCCTGTTCGCGATCACCGAGGAGATGAGCGGGGCGCTCATGCGCACCGCCTACTCGCCCAACATCCGCGAGAGGGGCGACTGCTCCACCGGCCTCTTCGACGCGGAAGGCCGCGTCCTGGCCCAGTCGCAGCGCCTGCCGCTGCACATGGGATCCCTGCTCGGCTCGGTCCAGGCCGTGCATCGCGCCCACCCCGCCGACACGCTGCGCCCCGGGGACATGTTCGTGGCCAACGACCCCTACCACGGGGGCGGCTCCCACCTTCCCGACGTGAACGTGGTCGCCCCGATCTTCAGCCACGACCGGCTCATCGGCTACGCCGCCAGCACCGCCCATCACTCCGACGTGGGCGGAATCGCCGCCGGCAGCGAGTCCGCCGACTGCCGCGAGATCTTCCAGGAAGGCCTGCGGCTACCGCCGGTCAGACTCGTGGAGGCCGGGCGGGTCAACGAGGACGTCATCGCGATCGTCGCCCTCAACTCCCGGGTGCCCGGAGATCGGGGCGGCGACTTGCGCGCCCAGATCGCCGCCAACCGGGTCGCCGAGCAGCGGCTCATTGAACTCGACGACCGCTACGGCAGCGAGAACCTCCGCGGCTACCTTGAGGCGCTGCTGGAGGCCACCGAGAAGCGCATCCGTGCCCGCTACGCCGAGATCGCTCCCGGCGTGTACGAACACGACGAGTACATGGATCCGCTGCCGGACGGCACCCCCCTGCGCATCCACGTCCGCCTCGAAGTCCGAGACGGACGGTTGATCTTCGACTTCGCCGGTTCCAGCCCCCAGATGCCCTATGCCCGCAATGTGCCGCTTGCCGCCACGGCCGCGACCGCGTTCTGCGTGGTGAAGACATTGCTGGACCCGGGGATCGCCACCAACGACGGCTTCTACCGGAGCGTGGAGATCCACGCCCCGGAAAGCACGATCGTGAATCCTGTGGAGCCCGCGCCGGTAGGCGCCCGCGCGCTGAGCTGCGGCGTGCTCGCCGACGCCATCGCCGGAGTGCTCTCACTGGCCGCCCCGGACCGCATCGTCGCCGGCTCCGGACCGCACCAGCTCGTCGTCCTCGCAGGGCTGGACGACCGCAGCGGCAGCTACTTCGTCAATTACGAGACCATCGCCGGGGCACTAGGCGCCACCGCCGCCTACGACGGGTTGGACGCTGTCCGCATCTACGCCTCCGGCGCCGCCAACTTGCCCGTGGAGGCCCTCGAGCGGGCATTCCCGCTGCGTATCGAGCGCTACGAGCTGCGCGACGGCTCCGGCGGCGTCGGCGCGCACAGCGGGGGCCGCGGCATCCGGCGCGACTACCGCATCCTGTCCGAGAGCGCGCAGATCAGCCTGACCGGCGAACGCCACGTCGAACCGGCGCTCGGCGTGGCCGGCGGCGGCGACGGCGCCCCCGGCCGCTTCCTGCTCAACCCCGGCACCGAGGACGAGACCGAGCTGCCGCGCATAGCCCGCGACCTGCTGCTGCGTGCCGGGGACGTGCTGCGCGTGGAGACCCCCGGTGGCGCCGGTTACGGAGAGGCAGGCCGATGAGCACGACCACGACCGACACCGCCGCGTTCCAGGTCGCCCGGCAGGAGTTCCGGGTGCTGGACGACTTGACGTACCTGGATGTCGCCGGCCGCGCCCCGATGGCCGATCGGGTGCACCGGGAGATGCTCGAATACCTTACGGTGTGCCGCGCCCGCGGTGCCGACAAGGACGAGTGGCTCGCCCGCGTCGAGCGTATCCGCGCCCGCACCGCCGCCTTCCTCGGCGCCGACGCCCACGAGATCGCGTTCATGAAGAACACCTCTGACGGGCTGAACACCATCGGGGCGGCCCTTCAGCTGCAGCCCGGCGACAGCGTGCTGGTCAGCCCCGAGTTCGAGCACGCCAACAACGTCTACCCATGGGTTCACTTGAGGGACCGCGGCGTGAACATCCGCACCGCCCCGGTCGGCCCCGGCGGAGTCGTGCGCGCCCAGGACATCGAGGCGGCCATCGACGCCAGCACCCGGCTCGTCACCCTCTCGGCGGTCTCCGCCTGGACCGGCGCACGGCCCAATCTCGCCGCCATCGCCCAGGTCGCCCATGCCCACGGAGCGTTCTTCCTCGTCGACGCGGCCCAGGCCGCCGGCGTCGTCGACATCGACGTGCATCGAGACGACGTCGACGCGCTGGCCGCCGCGACCCAGAAGGGACTGCTGGGCATGTACGGGCTTGGCGTCCTCTACTGCCGTGCCGACTGGTTCGATCGGTTGCGTCCACCGTTCCTGTCGGTTGCCGGCGTCCAGCGTGAGGGTCTCCACGAGTCCGACCTCGGCGACTTCCAGAACGCCTCCGTACTGGGCTCCGCGGCCCGCTTCGAAGTCGGTAACCACAACTTCGCGGGGCTCTTCGCCCTCGACGCCGCCCTTTCCCTCTTGGAGGAGGCCGGCATCGCCCGCATCGAACGCCACGTCCTCGACCTCGCCGACCGGCTCATCATCGGCCTCACCGAGGCCGGCCTGAACCCCGCAGTCGACACTGCCCAATCCGGCATCGTCGCCTTCCCCGCCCCTGACCCCGGGGCCATGATCGCACGCCTCGACTCCCACGGCGTCCGCGTCTCGCTGCGCCGCGGCAGAGTCCGGGCAAGCCTTCACCTCTACAACGACCAGTCCGACATCCAACGGCTGATCGACCTGCTCTGAACCCACCCGCCCACGTGCTTCCGATGGCGTGATCCAGAAAGGAAATCGCACCATGACCAGCATCACCGCACCCTCCGCTGCAACGCCGCGGCGCGGCGCCGCCCGAATCCTGGCTTCCAGCACGATCGGCTCCGTCATCGAGTGGTACGACTACAACATCTACGCCACGAGTGCCGCCGTCGCCTTCCCCGCGGTGTTCTTCCCCCACTCCACACCGTTCGTCGGCGCCATGCAGTCCTTCGCTACCTTCGCCGCCTCTTTCCTCCTCCGCCCCGTCGGGGCGCTGATCTTCGGCCACTTCGGTGACCGCTACGGGCGCAAGACGTCGCTCATCGTGACCATCCTCATGATGGGCATCGCTACCGTCTGCATCGGCCTGATCCCTTCCGCGAACACCATCGGGAACGCAGCCCCGCTGCTGCTCGTGTTCTTCCGCCTCATCCAGGGCATCGCCCTCGGCGGCGAATGGGGCGGCGCAGTCCTCATGACTACCGAGCACGCCGGCTCCGGCCGACGCGGGCTGTGGGGCGCACTGCCGCAGATCGGCAGCCCCGCCGCCAACCTCGCCGCCAGCGGCATGATGGCCCTGGCCGCAGCAGTCAGCGGCAACGCCTTCACTCAGTGGGGATGGCGCATCCCGTTCCTGGCCGGGGTGATCCTGCTCATTGTCGGCCTCATCATGCGGCTGACCGTCGCCGACAGCGCCGCCTTCACGAAGATCAAGGAGCAGGGCCACACCTCGCGCTTCCCGATCGTCTCCCTCGTCCGCCGTGACACCAAGAACCTGCTCCTGGCCACAGGCTCCCGCATCGGCGTCGACGTCGCCTACTACACCTTCGCGACCTACAGCCTCAGCTACCTCACGGCGAACCTGCACTTGGAAACCAACGTCGGGCTCATCGGCCTCGCCGTCGGCGCCGCCTGCGAGGTCGTCATCATCCCCGTCATGGGTGCCCTGTCCGACCGCATCGGACGCAAGAAAGTCTTCCTCGCCGGGCTCGTCGTCTTCGCCGTCTGGTCCTTCTGCTTCTTCCCCCTCGTGAACACCGGCAACCAGGGGCTCGTGATTCTCGCCTTCGCCGTGGCGCTGGGACTCGGACACGCCAGCACCTGGGGGATCATGGGATCCCTCTATCCCGAGCTGTTCCGCACCCAGGAGCGCTACACCGGCGCCTCCTTCAGCTTCCAACTCGCCGGCATCTTCGGCGGGGCCCTCGCCCCGTTCATCGCCACCGCCCTTGTCGCCTCCTCGCTGGGAACCGGCGGGGTCACGATCTACCTCCTGGTCGCCGCCGCGCTCAGCTTCGGATGCTTGCTGGCTCTGCCGGAGACCTTCCGACGCAGCCTGCAAGGGCCTGAGACCACCGCGCTCGAACTCGCCGGCTCCGAGGCCGCCGCCCCCAACTGACCGCAACCGCCCGCTCCGCTGAAAGAGCCGAGACATCATGAGCTTGATCACAGCCGGTGAGACACACCATGCCGCCACCAGCCCCCTGGACGCCGCCCGTCACCAGCTCCGGGAGGCTGCCGAGCACCTGGGGCTTTCCGAGCCCGAGGCCCGCGCCCTCGCGACGCCCCGGCGCGAGCTGACCGTGACCATCCCGCTACGCCGCGACGACGGAAGCCTGGAAAACTTCACCGGCTACCGCGTCCAACACAACCTCTCCCGCGGACCCGCCAAGGGCGGCATCCGCTACAGCCCGATGGTCAACATCGACGAAGTCCGCGCCCTGGCCATGTGGATGACCTGGAAATGCGCCCTCCTCAACGTGCCCTATGGCGGCGCGAAGGGTGGAGTCACCATCGACCCTCGCGCCTACAGCACCGCCGAGCTCGAACGCGTCACCCGGCGATACACCAGCGAGATCTCCCACTTCATCGGCCCCGACCGCGACATCCCTGCTCCCGACATCGGCACGGACGAACAGACCATGGCCTGGATGCTGGACACGTTCTCGGTCGCCGCCGGGCACACCGTCCTCGGCGTCGTCACCGGCAAGCCCCTCGAGCTCGGCGGCTCCCGCGGTCGCGCCTCCGCGACCAGCCACGGCCTTGGCCACATCACCCTCGCCGCCCTCGGCAGCCTCCGGCTCGATACCGCCACCGCGACCGCCGCGATTCAGGGCTTCGGGAAGGTCGGCCGCGACGCCGCCCTCTTCCTCGCCGACGCCGGGCTGAACATCGTCGCGGTCAGCGATCAGTACGGCGCCATCCACAACAACGCCGGCATCGACGTCGCCGCCCTCGCCGCCCACGTCGACGCCACCGGCAGTGTCACCGGATTTCCCGCAGCAGACCCGCTTCCTGCCGAACAGCTCCTCGAACTCGAGGTAACCGTGATTATTCCCGCCGCAGTCGAAGGCGTGCTCACGGCCGAAAACGCACCCCGGGTCCGCGCACCGCTAATCGTAGAAGGCGCCAACGGCCCCACCACTCCAGAAGCCGACGCGATCCTCGAAGCCCGCGGTACCACCGTCGTGCCCGACATCCTCGCAAACGCCGGCGGCGTCCTCGTCTCCTACTTCGAATGGGTGCAGGGCAACCAGGCCTACTGGTGGACTGAAGAGGACGTCGCCCAGCGACTGCGCAGCCAGATGCTTGCGGCATGGAATTACCTCAGCCAACGCAGCAGCCGCGACCACCGCTCACTACGACGCACCGCCACCGCCGTCGCGGTCGAACGCGTCGCGCGCGCTCACCGGTTGCGCGGGCTTTATCCCTAGACCCAGCGCTCGGGAGCAGGGAGATCACGGGGCATCTGCTCGCGGGTTGCGTCCGGCTTCCGTGAGAAAGCCCCTCACCAACGCACGCACCGCCGCTAATATTGCTATGATTCATAGCAATATGAATGAGTCGGAGGTGACGGCGCTGCGCCGTCAGGTCGCTGCGTTCCAGCGCCGTATTCGCTCGGAGATGAGCACCGGGCCCGTGTCCGTGACGGACACGCTGGTTTTGGCGGCGATCAGTCGCGCGGGCGGCGTCAGCACGCCCGTCGAGCTCGCGGGTGCCCTGGCCATGAGCAGCTCGAATGTGGCCGCCTCCTTACGGCTGCTGGAGAGCAAGCAACTGCTGGAGCGGAACCGGCACCCGGATGACGGTCGACGTGTTCTCGTCTCGATCACCGAGGCGGGCGAGGAGTTGGTGAGACAGCATCGCCGCGGCGGCGAGGCATGGCTGCGCCGGACCATCGACGCGGTGCTCACCGACGACGAACAGGCTCTCCTGCGGCAGGCGGGCGAACTGCTGGACCGCATCACCACCCACCAGTGACTTCGCGTCACGGATTGGACAGACATGGCATTGACGACACTCGACCAGAGCCCCGCGCTCGTCGTGATCGATCTTCAGAACGGCACCACCGCGTACCCGACGATCCACCCGGTCTCTGAGGTGATCGAACGCTCGCGGCAGCTCGCGCGTGCCTTCCGCGCCCATGGGCATCCGGTTGTCCTTGTGAACGTGGCCGGGGCGGCGCCAGGCCGTACGGATGCCGGCCGCAACGCCCCGGCGCCGGCACCACGTCCGGCTGACTGGGCGGATCTGGTGGAGGACCTCGACGCGCAGCCGGACGACCTGCTCATCACGAAGAGCAGGTGGGGCGCCTTCCACGACACCTCTCTGGACGAGCAGCTTCAAGCCCGCGGTGTCACCCAGGTGGTCCTCACGGGGCTGGCGACCAGCATGGGCGTCGAGTCGACGGCGCGCTCGGCGCACGAGCACGGCTATCACGTGGTCATCGCCACCGACGCCGTCACCGACGTGGACGCCGAAGCGCATGAGAACAGTCTCCGGCGGATCTTTCCCAAGCTCAGCGAGAGCGCTGCGACGGACGAGCTCCTGGCCGCGCTCGACGCTCGCAGCTGATGACGGTCCGCTTGGCGATCGCCGCTGGACCTTCGAGGCCGGCCGCCCCATCCCGGACGCTGCGCCGATGGGTGCGGCGTGGCACATCGGTCTACCTCGGCCGGGACCCCGATGCGAGGTTCCAGTGGAACATCGCCGCGGCGACCGTCCTCGTCCTGGCCGCACCGCTGACGGCCGGGCTTCTCACGGGCAGGACCGCCGACGGTCTGAACGCCGCACTGGCCGGATGGCTGACGGCGATCGCGGTCCCGCAGCCCGCCCTCGGAGCCCGCTTCCGGCAGTACCTCATCCGAGTCGTCCTTCTGGAGGGGTGCACCGCCATCGGAATCGCGACCGGAGGGCATCTCTGGGCTGTGCTTCTCAGCTCCGCCGTGCTCGCTCTGTGCATCCCTGTCCGGAACTTCGCCGCCACGCCCCTGATCTGCTTGATCATCGCCGTTCCCGGAGCGGGAAGCGCGGGGCCGGCCACCGGATCGGCAGGCGAACACCTCACGGTGTTCGCCATCGGCTGCGTCTGGGCGGCCCTGGTCATGCTCATGCCGGTGTTCGGCGGCCGTTACCAGGCGGCCACCACCGCTCAGGCCGGCGATCGCGGCTTCCGCCCGACGCTCGCCTGGCTGCGTCCCCCGACGCCGAAAGTGCGCTTCGCGGTCCGCCTGTGCGTCTGCTTCCTGATCGCCTACACGGCGATGGACCTGCTGAACGTTCCGCACGCATCCTGGGCACTCGTCGGAATCCTCACGACCTTACGGCCGGCATGGGGCGACACCGTCAGCCGGATCGTCAAGCGGCTCGTTGGCATGGCCGTCGGCTGCGTCCTCGCTGGGGCACTGCTGCTGGCAACCCGGGGCGCCCCGGAAGCGGTCGTCTTCGCCATCATCGTCGTCTGCGGGGCGCTCGCCCGCCCCATGCGCGGCTTCAACTACGGCTACTGGCCGATCTTCGCCTCACCCGTCCTCCTCCTCATGATCGAGCAGGGGACGGCGCTGGGGCCCGCGGACGTCGCGCTCCGCGTCGTCAACAACGCCCTCGGCGCAGCACTCGCGCTGGCCGCGATCTTCCTCATCTGGCCCAGCCGCGCAGACAGCCGCATCACCGGGGCGCTCACCGAGGTGCTCCGAGCCCACGCGACTCTCTTCGCCGCATCTGCCGGCCCCGGTACGCCTTCGGCAGCGACCGGCGGCGCGCTCGAACGGGCGCTGGCATCGCAACGGCACGTCGAGAGCCTGGCCGGCCACCTCGGGGACCGCCCCGGCAGGTCTGCCATCGTCCGAGAGCTTCTCCGGATCCACCACATGTCGGACCAACTGCGCGAACGCGCACTCGAACCGCTCGGCGACCCTGCCGATGAAAAACGAAGGAGGGTCATCGCGCACCGCCTGAGCGCTCACGCCGACCACCTCGAGTCCGGTGAGCCGAAGACCGTCTCCGGACCGCAGAACGAGATCGAGCGCTCCCTGGCTGAGACCAGCGCCGTCCTCATCGACATCACCGGAGACGCCGAGGGCCCTCGTGCGACGCCCCGTAGCGTCTAGCTCGACGAGACGGCGAAGGACCCCCGCCTCCTGGCGGGGGTCCTTCATGATGGCTTACTCGATATTCAGTTATGGGCTGGAAAAGGTCCTGTCGTCGACTCCTCTCGTCGCGGTCGGGGCGCACTTGTCAGCGCGCACGGGGGTCGGTGAGTCTCAGCGCGAGCACGGGGCAGAGGGCCGCGGCGTCGCGCGCGGCCGCCTCCGACTCGGCGGGGACGGGGATGTCGCGGCCGCGGTGCCGCTCGGAGGCGAGGGGGTAACCCCACTCGTCGCGCCCGAGCAGTTCCGGCAGGAGTTCCGAGCACAGGCCGCGGCCGTCGCAGCGCGTCCAATCGATGTGCAGGGCGACGGCCGGCGCCGGGTCCGGCCGCGGCGGCCGGCCGTTCGAAATCGTCTGGTTCATCGGAATGCGTCCTTCTGAGTCAATTCAGTGCGCGGCGCGCAGACAGCGGCCGTTCCTGTGCTGCTCGATGTCGGCGGCGA
>NZ_JBLRDT010000159.1:0-5756 GCF_057512245.1 Gryllotalpicola sp. CP2-P1 | reverse complement strand
GGCCGGGGGCGCAGCCCGTTGCGGAGGGCATCGAGTTCGCGTTGGGGGCGGGGGAGGCCGTGGTGGTCTCGGGGCCGAACGGTGTGGGCAAGTCGACGACAGCACTCACCCTCGGCGGACTGCTGGCGCCGCGGAAGGGCGCCGTGACGGCCGCACCACGGCTCGCGGCCGGTGCGGCATCCGCGCCGATCCGCTGGTCGTCGCGCGAACTGCTCACGCGCATCGGCAGCGTCTTCCAGAACCCCGAGCATCAACTGCTCGCGTCCACCGTGCGCGCCGAGCTCGCGGTCGGTCCGCGGGCGCTGCGGCTCTCGGCCGCCGAAGTCGACACGCGGGTCGACGAGCTGCTGGCGCGGCTGCGGCTCGACGGCCTCGCCGACGCGAATCCGTTCACCCTCTCTGGCGGGCAGAAGCGCCGGCTGTCGGTCGCGACGGCACTCGCCACGCGACCGCGCGTCCTGCTGCTCGACGAGCCGACTTTCGGGCAGGACGCGCTCACCTGGGCCGAGCTCGTCCTGCTGCTGGGCGAGCTGGCCGACGCGGGCAACGCGATCGTCGCGGTGAGTCACGACGAAGAGCTGGCCGGTGCCCTCGGGGCCCGCGAGTGGCGGCTCGAGCCTCGCAGACAGCAGGAGACGCTGCGATGAGTGCGCTGCTTCCCGCGATTCGCTCTGGCCTGCTCGCGCGCATCAACCCGGTGACCAAGCTCGGCTGCGCCCTGCTCGTGGCGTTCACCCTGCTCGCGACGGTGGACTGGGTGAGCGCAGTCGTCGCCGTCGTGCTCGAGAGCGCCGTGCTCGCCTTCACGGGTCTGCCGTGGCGGCGCGTGCTTCCGCGGCTCATGCCGCTCATCGTCGCCGCGCTCCTCGCCGGCGTCACCACGACGCTCTACGGCGTGCCGTCCGGGCGCGTGTGGTGGCAGTGGGGGGTCGTGGAGGTCACGGACGGGTCGATCGGCTTCGCGATCGCGACGGCCCTGCGCATTCTGGCGATCGGGGTGCCGTCGGTCGTGCTGTTCCTCACGATCGACCCCACCGAGCTCGCCGACGGGCTCGCGCAGATCGTGCGCCTTCCGGCGCGCTTCGTGATCGGCGCGCTGGCGGCGCTGCGCCTGGTCGGGCTGTTCTTCGACGACTGGCGGGCGCTGTCGCTCGCCCGCAGGGCGCGCGGCGTCGCCGACCGGGGCAGGCTGCAGCGTTACGCGGGTGTGGTGTTCGCGCTGCTCGTGCTCGCCATTCGCCGCGGTACGAAGCTGACCACGGCGATGGAGTCGCGCGGCTTCGGTGCCGCGGGCCCGCGTAGCTGGGCCCGGCCCGCCACGCTCGGGCGTGCCGACGCGGTCGCGTTCGCGATCGGCTTCGCGATCGCCGCGACCGCGGTGGCCGTGTCCGTCTCGACGGGAAGCTGGCACTGGATTGCGTCTTGACGAGAAGGTGATCGCCGCCGTCGCGGCGCTCCCGGCGAGGAATCCGGTCGTCCTCATCGACGGGCCGAGCGGTGCCGGCAAGTCGACGCTCGCGGACGCGCTGGTCGCCGGCTGGCCAGGGGGCGCCGTGCCCGAGCTGGTGCGGCTCGACGATCTCTACCCAGGCTGGGAGGGCCTGGTCGCGGCGAGTCGCGCCGTCGCGACCGAGCTGCTCGCACCGCTGCGCCACACGGGCACCGGTCGCTGGCGGCGCTGGAACTGGGCGGCCGGCCGCCCGGCCGAGTGGCATGAGGTGCGCGCCGACCGGCCGCTCGTGATCGAGGGGTGCGGTGCGCTTAGCAGAGCCTCCGCGCCTCTTGCCGATCTGCGGGTGTGGCTCAGCGCAGACGACGCCGTGCGCAAGAGACGCGCCCTCGTGCGCGACCGCGGCGCATTCGACGCGCACTGGGACATGTGGGACGAGCAGTTCACGCGGTTCGTGCGCACACAGCATCCGCTCGCCCTCGCTGACCTCGTTCTCGACGCAACGCAAGTCCCTAGCCCCACGTCGTAACCTCGGGCTAGATTCTCGACATGAGCACCGCAGAGACCGCTAAGGAATACATCACCGAGTTCCTCGACGGCCCCCTTCAGGGACAGACCCAGCACCGCAGCTTCATCGAGGGCGAGTACGAGAAAGACATCGAAGCGTTCGTCGCCGTCGAGGGGCTGCCGTCGCAGCTGCACTACGTCGCCCAATCGACCCGGCAGGTCGGCGACACGCTCTTCGTGAGCTACCGCTTCGACGCCTCGGGCAGCGACTCCATCGAGCTCGACGATCAGGACACCAACATCTAGTCACGCCCAGCCGAGGCGATGCAACTCGGCGTCGTCGATGCCGTAGTAGTGGGCGATCTCGTGCACCAGGGTGACGTGGAGCTCGTCGCGCAGCTCGTCGACGGTGTCGGACGCTGCCAGGTGCGGCTCGCGGTAGACGATGATGCGGTCGGGCAGCTCGCCGAAGCCATAGCGGTCCCGCTCGGTCAGATCCGTTCCGTCGTACACGGCTAGCAGGTCGAGCGAGCCGTCTTCCGGTCGGTCCTCGACGAGGAACACCAGATTCTCGAGCCCGTCGACCATGTCGTCGGGCAGGGCGTCGAGCTCGTCGGTGACGAGTCGTTCGAACTCGTCCTGGCTCAGCTCGACCACGGCCCCACGATACCGTTGGCCTCGTGAAGAACGGCGAGGTGTCCTTCTGGTGGTCGCAGCTCGGCGAGGTCGAGCAGCGCCCGCCCCTTGCCGAGTCGATCGAGGCGGATGCCTGCATTGTCGGCGCCGGCTACACGGGTCTCTGGACGGCCTACTACCTGAAGAAGGCGCAACCGGCCCTGCGCGTGGTGCTGCTCGAGCAGCGCTTCGCGGGCTACGGCGCGTCCGGGCGCAACGGCGGGTGGCTCGCGAACTCGATCACGGGCGGGCGCGAGCAGTACGTCGCTCGGCACGGCCGGTCTGCCGTGGCGCGCTTCCAGCAGATCGCGAACGAGACCGTCGACGAGGTGATCCGCGTCGCCGGCGCGGAGGGCATCGATGCCGACCTGCACAAGGGCGGCGAGTTCACCGTCGCCACCGACCGCGCCCAACTGGGGCGCCTGCAGGAGTTCGCGCGCGCTGAGCAGACCTGGGCCGAGAGCGGCGTCGAGCTCCTGTCAGCGAGCGAAGCTCGCCGTCGCATCAATGTCGAGGGCGCTCTGGGCGCCGTCTGGCACCCGCACACCGCCCGGCTGCACCCCGCGAAGCTCGCGCGCGGGCTGCGCGAGGCGGTGCTTCGGCTCGGCGTCGAGCTCTACGAAGGCACGCGCGTCGCCGCGATCGAGCCCCATCACGCGCTCACCGCGCACGGCACCGTGCGCGCGCCCGTCATCGTGCGCGCGACCGAGGGCTTTACCGCCGGCTTCCCGAAGTTCCACCGCGAGTGGCTGCCGCTGAACTCCTCCCTCGTGGTGACGGCGCCGCTGCCGGCATCCGCGTGGGCCGAAATCGGGTGGGACGGGCGTGAGACGCTCGGCGACATGGCGCACGCGTACATGTACGCGCAGCGCACGGCCGACGATCGCATCGCGTTCGGCGGCCGCGGGCGCCCCTATCGCTACGCCTCCGGCGTGGACGCAGACGGGCGGACTCCCGCGGCGACCGTCGCCGAGCTGCGCGCCCTCATCGAGCGCTTCTGGCCCGTGCTGCGCGGTGTTCAGCTCGACCACGCCTGGTCGGGTGTGCTCGGAGTGCCGCGCGACTGGTCCGCGACGGTCGGGCTCGACCGGGGGACGGGGCTCGGGTGGGCAGGCGGCTACGTCGGCACGGGCGTCGCCTCGACGAATCTCGCCGGCCGCACCCTCAGCGACCTGATCCTCGGGAAGGACAGCGAGCTCGTGACGCTGCCGTGGGTCGACCACCGTGTGCGGCGGTGGGAGCGCGAACCGCTTCGCTGGGTCGCGGTGCAGTCGCTGTATGCGCTCTATCGCGCCGCGGACCGCGCCGAGCATGCCGGACGAGCCACGACGTCGCCGTTGGCGAGGCTCGCGGACCTCGTCTCAGGGCACCGCTAGTTGCGCGCGCCGGTCTGCAGCAGCGCCGCCTGAGTGCGGCTCTGCAGGCCGAGCTTCGCGAGCAGTGACGACACGTAGTTCTTCACCGTCTTCTCGGCAAGGCCCATCTCGTGGCCGATCTGCTTGTTCGACAAGCCGTCGGCGATGAGCGAGAGAACCTGCTTCTCACGGGCCGTGAGCGCGTCGAAGCGCGGGTCGTCGGCGCCGTGCCGCATGCGCTGCGTGACGCGCTCGCGCAGCCCGGCGTCGATGAGCGACTCGCCGCGGGCGGCGCGGCGCACGCTCTCGACGAGGCCGTTGCCGCGGATGTCCTTGAGCACGTAGCCGATCGCACCGGCGAGGATCGCCGAATAGACCGCCTCGTCGTCGTCGTACGCGGTGAGCATCACGCAGCGGGTATCGGGCGCCGCCGCCAGCACATCGCGGCAGATGTCGACGCCGCTGCCGTCGGGCAGGCGCACGTCGAGCAGCACGACGTCGGGGCGGGTCGCGAGGATGCGGCCGAGGGCGTGCGTCGCGCCATCGCACTCGCCGACCACCTCGATGTCGCGCTCGCGGTCGAGCAGGTCGGCGACACCGCGGCGGACGACCTCGTGGTCGTCCACGAGGAAGACGCGGGTCATGCGCGGGCCGCCGGTGCGGGTGCGGCGCTCAACAGCAGCGCGGCGGCTTCGTCCCAGAGCAGAGAGTGGCCGCACTCGTGCGCGTACTCGGGGATCTGGCCGGCGTAGGCGACGTAGTAGTGGCCCTCGTGGTGGATCCAGCCGCGCTTGCGGCCGTCGACGTAGACCGCGCAGGTGTCGAGGTCGACCTCGCGCGCGACGAGCTGCACCTCGAACGGCGCGCCGTCGGCGCGCGGCACGCGGACGGTCGCCAGCGTACTTCCGTGGGTTCCCAGAACCCCGGCGGGCCGCGGGGCGGGACGCTCGAGCATCAACACGGTGTGCACCTTCGATCCGGCAGGGGGTGATCCGCCTACGTGCCAGCATTGCCGGGGGCGGGGGCAGGATGCCAGGGCAGAAAGTCCCTGCGCCGCCAGGCTACGCCGCGCGGCAGGTGCCGTGAAGGGCTGAGCAGAAAGACCCGGTGCGCTGCGCCGCGGGCGGGCAAGACTGCGGGCATGAACACAATGGGGGTGGGCGAGAGGCCCACGAAGATAGTGGTCGGGCTCGACGGCTCCGAGCGTTCCGTTGCGGCACTGCGCCGCGCGGCGGCGCTGGCCGATGCGCTCGGCGCGCGCATCCATCTGGTCGCCGTGTGGCAGTACCCGTCGATCGGTGCGGGGGCGTACCCCGTGGACGCCGTGCTCTTCGAGAGCTGGGCACGTGACTCGATCGTCGAGGCGAAGAGCAAGGTGTGGGGTGCGAACCCGCCGGCGTCACTGACGACGCTCGTGCGCAACGGCTCGCCGGCGCGCGTGCTGATCGAAGAGAGCAGGGATGCCGACATGCTGGTCGTCGGAAGCCGCGGTCACGGCGGCTTCGCCGGCCTCATGCTCGGCTCGGTGAGCATGGCGGTCGCGGAGCACGGCAAGTGCCCGGTGCTCGTCGTGCACGACGTGCCGCCGGGGCATGTCGCGCCCGAACCCGCCGCAGCGGTCACACACGCCTAACCCGAGGTCGGGGTTCCGCCGAGCAGCCGCCGCACCTCGTCGTCGCTCGTCTGGGTGAAGTCGAGGTATGCCTGCCCGACGCCGAGGAAGGTCGGCGGGAACCACGGGCAGATGAGGTCGTCGGCGGATTCCAGCG
>NZ_JBLRDT010000158.1:0-5787 GCF_057512245.1 Gryllotalpicola sp. CP2-P1 | reverse complement strand
CGCGAAATCGAGCACCGATTCCACGTTGATGCGGCGCAGCAGCTGGGGCGACGTCGCTGCCCGCTCCGACGGCGAGGTTGACGGCCCGGGGTTCACGGCCCCAGAATACTCACGGCATTAGATTTAGACTGTAAATCTATTGCGTGGATCTTCTCGCGACGACGCGAGACCCCGAAGGAGACAACGACGTGCATCCCCCCACGCCCCGAAGCAGGCTGACCCGGCGAACGTTCCTCGCCGGCGTCGGCGCCGCGGGAACGACCCTCGCCCTCGCCGGTTGCGGCGCCGTCGGGCGCTCGGCCCGGCCGACGACGATCAGCTTCTATGTGTCGAAGCCCGAGGTGATCGGCTACTTCCAGAACCTCGCGAACCGCTACAACCGCAGCCAGTCGAAGGTGCGCGTGGTGCTCGACTCGACCTCGAACATGTCGGCGGACTTCGTGCGCAACCAGCCGCCGGACCTCGGCTGCTGGAACTACAACTTCTCGATGGTCGAGTTCGTCGAGCACGGCGCCCTGACCGACCTCAGCGACACCCCAGAGGCGAAGTCGATCAACCCGAAGCTGTGGACCCTGCTCGACCAGACCGCCAAGTACCCCGGCCGCGTGAGCGCCGTTCCGTACTCCGTCATGGCGGCATCCGTCATCTACAACAAGACGATCTTCGCCCAGCACGGCATCCAGGTGCCGACGACCTGGGCAGAGCTCACCGCCGCGTGCGAGAAGCTGCTGGCCGCGGGCGTCACGCCGTTCTACAACACCTATCGCGACACCTGGACCATCGCCCAGGGCATGTTCGACTACACGATCGGCGGCATGGTCGACGTGAAGTCGTTCTTCGCCGAGCTGAGCCGCGAAGGCACCCACGTGGGGAAGTCGTCGCGGGCCTCGTTCGAGAAGGACTTCGCGGCGCCGATGCGCCGCATGGCGCAGGTGGCGAAGTACTCGAACAAGGATGCCGCGAGCCGCGGCTACGGCGACGGGAACCTCGCCTTCGCCAAGGGCAAGGCCGCCATGTACCTGCAGGGCCCGTGGGCGCTCGGCGAGATCGCCAAGACGAACGCGCACCTCGACCTCGGCACCTTCCCGCTGCCCGTGACCGACGACCCGAACGACCTCAAGGTGCGCGTGAACGTCGACCTCGCGCTGTGGATTCCGGAGGCGTCAAAGAAGCAGGATGCCGCGCGGGACTTCATGTCCTGGCTCATGAAGCCGGCCGTCATCGACAGGTACAACGCCGACAACAACGGCTTCGGCGTGCGCGCCGATGCGCCGCCGATGAAGAACCCCGCTCTTGCCGGAATGCAGAAGTACTACGACGAGGGCGCCTTCTACCTCGGGGCATCCCAGCTCATCCCCGCCTCCATTCCCGTCGCCAACTACGCCCAGGCGATGGCGCTCGGGTCGAACCCGGCCACCCAGCTGCGCACGCTCGATGCGGATTGGGCGCGGCTGGCGCTGCGCTCCGCCTGACCCACACGTCGATTCGAAGAAGAAGGACGACACATGGCCATCACTTCCCTGCCCACGCCAGGCGGGTCGCGCTCATCGCATCGGCCCCGCGTCGAGCCGGTGTTCCACCTGTTCCTCTGGCCCACCGTGGCGCTGTTCACCCTCGCCATCACAGTGCCCGCCGTCATGGGCATCGTGCTGAGCTTCACGAACTCCGTCGGCTTCGGCGAGTTCCGCTTCACCGGGCTGACCAACTACATCGCCGTCTTCTCGGACCCGGCGATCTTGCACGCCTACGGCTTCACGCTCTGGTTCTCCCTCGTAACCGTCGTGCTGGTGAACCTCATCGCCTTCCTGCTGGCGATCGCGCTCACCGCGAAGATCCGCGCGCGGGTGTCGCTGCGCGCCGTCTTCGTGATCCCGATGGTGATCTCGGGCATCGTCATCGCCTACGTGTTCAGCTACCTGTTCGCGAACAGCCTGCCCGCCGCGGCGACGGCCCTGGGCTTCGCGCCGCTCGAGCAGAGCATCCTCGCGAACCCGAGCCTCGCCTGGGTCGCGGTCGTGATCGTCACCGCGTGGCAGGCGATCCCCTCGGCACTGCTCATCTACATCGCCGGCGTCCTGTCCATCCCGTCCGACGTGTACGAGGCCGCCGCGCTCGACGGCGCGAGCCCCTGGCGCCAGCTGCGGTCGATCACGGTGCCGCTGACCGCCGGCTACATCGTGATCAACGTGATCATCGGGTTCAAGAACTTCATGAACGCCTACGACATCATCCTGGGTCTCACGAACGGCGGCCCGGGCACCGCGACCACGAGCGTCGCGATGTCGATCTTCAGTGGGTTCACCAACGGCGACTACTCGTACCAGATGGCCAACGCCACCATCTTCTTCGTCATCGCGGTCGTGATCGCGCTGCTCCAGCTGCGCGCGACCCGAGGAAGGACCGCGTTCTGATGACCACCCAACTCACCGTCGGGCAGCCAGAGGCCGTGGCCTCTGTCGGGGAATCCCGCCACGCCACGCGCGTCGGCGCCGGCCGCTCGCGCACCAACTGGCCACTCACGATCGTCCTCGCCGTGTGCTCGCTCACCGTGCTGGTGCCGCTCTACGTGACCCTCAGCATGGCGTTCAAGACGACGTCGCAGTCCGTCGACGGTAACGCCTTCTCGCTGCCGTGGCCCGTCAGCGTCTCGGGCTTCGTGGAGGCGTGGCAGCTCACCGACTTCCCGCGCAGCTTCGCGATCTCGGTGTTCATCGCCGCGGTCGCCGTGGGCGGCACCATCCTGCTCAGCTCCTTCGCGGCATACGCGATCTCGCACAACTGGCAGCGCCGGGCGTTCCGGTGGGCGTTCTTCTATCTGCTGGCCGCCATGTTCCTGCCGTTCCCGGTGGTCGCGCTCTCGCAGGTGAAGCTCACCGGCATGGTGCACCTCGACAACCCGATCGGCGTCGCGATCCTGCACGTGATGTTCCAGCTCGCCTTCAGCGTGATGCTGTTCACGGCGTTCCTGCGCTCGATCCCGGCCGAGCTGGAGGAGAGCGCGCGGATCGACGGGGCGAGCACCGCCCAGGTCTTCTGGCGGCTGATCTTCCCGCTGCTCGCCCCGATGAGCGCCACGGTCGGCATCTTCGCGTTCCTCGCGTCATGGAACGACTACGTGATGCCGTCGCTCATCACCTCGAACCCGGCCCTGCAGACGCTGCCCGTGCTGCAGCAGATGTTCCAGACCCAGTTCAGCAACAACTACAACGTGTCCTTCGCCTCGTATCTGATGGCGATGGCCCCCTCGATCCTCGTCTACCTGTTCACGCAGCGATGGGTCATGTCGGGCCTCACTCAGGGCGCCATCAAGTAGACCGACCACACCTTCGACATCGACCACACCTTCGACAAGGAGAGTCACCCGCACATGACCGACGTCCTCGAGACTGCACAGACCGCACGCCCGGACAGCGCCGAGAGCTGGTGGCGCCAAGCCGCCGTCTACCAGATCTACCCCCGGTCGTTCGCCGACAGCAACGGCGACGGCATCGGCGATCTGCCCGGCATCACCTCGCGCGTGCCCTATCTGAAGCAGCTGGGGGTCGACGCCGTGTGGCTCAGCCCCTTCTATCCGTCCGAGCTCGCCGATGGCGGCTACGACGTGGCGGACTACCGCGACGTCGACCCGCGCCTCGGCACGCTCGAGGACTTCGACCGGATGTCTGAGGAGCTGCACCGCGCAGGCATCCGGCTCATCGTCGACATCGTCCCCAATCACACGTCCGATCGGCACGTGTGGTTCCAAGAGGCGCTCGCCTCGCCGAAGGGCTCGGCGGAGCGTGCCCGCTACATCTTCCGCGACGGGAAGGGCGAGAACGGCGAGCTGCCGCCCTCGGACTGGACCTCGGCCTTCGGCGGCCCGGCGTGGCACCCCGTCGGCGACGGCCAGTGGTACTTCCACTTCTTCGCCACCGAGCAGCCCGACCTCAACTGGGACAACCCCGAGGTGCGCGAGGACTTCCTCACGACCCTGCGGTTCTGGTCAGACCGTGGCGTCGACGGGTTCCGCATCGACGTCGCCCACGGCCTCGCCAAGAAGCTGCCGGACGAGCTTCCGAGCCAGGCCGAGCTCGACGCGCTGCCGAAGGACGGCGACCACCCGCTGTGGGACCGCGACGACGTGCACGACATCTATGCCGAGTGGCGCCGGGTGTTCAACGAGTACACCCCCGCCCGCACGGCGGTCGCCGAGGCGTGGGTGGCGGCCGACCGCCGGGCGCGGTACGCGAGCCCGGAGGGGCTCGGCCAGGCCTTCAACTTCGACCTGCTCGAGGCCGACTTCGACGCCGCGCAGTTCCGGAACATCATCGCGTTCAACCTCGAGCTGGCCCGCGAGTCGGGTTCGTCGACGACCTGGGTGCTCTCGAACCACGACGTCGTGCGGCACGCGACGCGCTACGGGCTGCCGCCGCGCGGCGACTCGACGGTGAAGCAGGGCGCCGCGTGGCTGCTCTCGGGCGGTGCAGAGCCCGAGGTCGACCGCGAGCTCGGCCTGCGCCGCGCCCGCGCGGCGACCCTGCTCGAGCTCGCCCTGCCGGGCTCCGCCTACCTCTATCAGGGCGAGGAGCTCGGCCTTCCCGAGGTCGCCGACATTCCCGCCGCCGATCGACAGGACCCCGCCTTCTTCCGCAACCCGGGTGTCGACATCGGGCGAGACGGATGCCGCGTGCCGCTGCCCTGGGCCGCGGGCGGCGCCTCGTTCGGCTTCGGCGCGGCCGGCGCGCACCTGCCGCAGCCGGCGTGGTTCGCCGACTACTCGGTCGAGGCAGAGGAGGCCGACGCGGATTCCACGCTGAATCTCTACCGACGCGCGCTCGAATTGCGCAGCGAACTCGAGACAGAGGAGAGGCTGGAGTGGATCGAGACCGGTCGGGGGGACGTGCTCGCGTTCCGCCGGCCGAACGGCTGGATCAGCATCACCAACTTCGGCAGCGCGGCCGTTGCGCTTCCGGAGGGCGAGGTGCTGCTGAGCAGCGGGGCGCTCGATGGCGAAGCACTGCCGCCGGCCGTGACGGCCTGGCTGCGCGCGTGACACGAGGAGAAGCTGTGAGCATCAAGATCATCCACGTCGGGCTCGGGGGCTGGGGCGGCAACTGGGCGGTCAACGCCATCCCCGCGGTCGCCGAGGTCGAGGTGGCGGCCGTCGCCGACCCCAACCCCGCGACCCTGAAGTCGGTGCGCACGAAGCTCGGCCTGCCCGAGGCGCAGGCGTTCCCGAGCCTGACCGCGGCGCTCGAGGCGGTCGACGCCGAAGCGGTCGTCATCACCGCGCCCGCCGTGACGCACGTGCCACTCGCGCTCGAGGCGCTCGAGGCGGGCAAGCACGTGCTCGTCGAGAAGCCGTTCGCGAACACGGCGGAAGAGGCGGCGACCGCGGCGCGCCGGGCCGAAGAGCTGGGGCTCGTGCTGCAGGTGAGCCAGAACTACCGCAACTACCCCGCGCCGCGGGCGGTGCAGCGGATGCTTCAGGAGAACGCGATCGGCGAGCTGGCCGCCATCAGCATCGACTTCCGGAAGTGGGACAACGACCTCGCCTTCGAGGAGCACCCGCACTACAGGTTCCCGCACCCGATGATCAACGACATGGCGATCCACCACTTCGATCTGCTGCGCAAGATCACGGGCGAGGAGGCCGTGCGGGTCTACACGAAGGTCAAGGACCCCTCCTACAGCAAGTACCTCGAAGAGGCATCCGCCGTCATCACGATCGAGCTCGCGAGCGGGCTCGTCGTCAGCTATCGCGGCAGCTGGGTGAGCCGTGGCGCGCCGACCGCGTGGGCGGGCGAC
>NZ_JBLRDT010000157.1:0-5818 GCF_057512245.1 Gryllotalpicola sp. CP2-P1 | reverse complement strand
GCGCGAGCCGCGGCCGGAACACGTCGTCGAGATAGCTGGCCACGGCCGCGTCGAACAGGCCGCGCTTGCTGCCGAACGCCTGGTAGAGGCTCGAGCGGTTCAGCCCTGTGGCGCGTTCCAGCTCGGGCACGGATGCCTCGGCGAAGCCGAGGTCCCAGAAGACGCCGCGCGCCGCCTCGACGACCGCGCCCGCATCGAACGTCCGGGTGCGTCCCATGTTGCCCATCCTCACTTTTGTGAACTGATCGTTCCAGTATATAGTGGAATGATCGTTTCAATATTAAGGATGTCCCTCCATGACTGCTTCGATGCGCGCACTCGTGCATGACACCTTCGGCGAACCGCATGAGGTGCTGAAGGTCGAATCTCTTCCCCTTCCGCAGCCGGGGCCCGGGCAGGTGCGGGTGCGTACCCTGCTCAGCCCCATCCACAACCACGACCTGTGGACCGTGCGCGGCACCTATGGCGTGAAGCCCGAGCTGCCCGCGCAGTCGGGCACCGAGGCGGTCGGCGTGGTCGACGCCCTCGGCGACGGCGTCGAGAACCTGTCGATCGGGCAGCGCGTGGCCACGGGCGGCACCTTCGGCGTGTGGGCCGAGTACTTCCTCGCGCCCGCCGCCGGCCTCCTTCCCGTGCCCGACGGCCTGAGCGATGAGACCGCCGCGCAGCTCGTCTCGATGCCGTTCAGTGCGATCGCGCTACTCGAGACGCTGCAGCTCGAGCCCGGGCAGTGGCTCGTGCAGAACGCGGCCAACGGCGCCGTCGGGCGTCTGCTGGCACAGCTCGCCGTCGCGCGCGGCATTCACGTCGTCGGCTTGGTGCGCCGAGCCGAGGGCGTCGCCGAGCTCGAGGCGCAGGGCATCACCGGAATCGTGGCGACCGACGCCCCCGACTGGCGCGAGCAGGTCGCCGCACTCACCGGCGGCGCGCCGATCGCCGTGGGCGTCGACTCGGTCGGCGGCACCGCCAGCGGCGACGTGCTCTCGCTGCTCGCCGAGAACGGCCGCATGGTCGTCTTCGGCGCCATGGCCTCGCCGATCATGAACCTCGCCTCGGGCGACGTGATCTTCAAGAACCTCACCGTCACCGGGTTCTGGGGCCTCAAGGTCAGTGCCGCGATGCCCGCGGCCCAGCGCGGCGCGCTGCTCGGCGAGCTGGTGACGCGCATCCGCGAAGGCGCCCTGACCCTGCCCGTCGCGGCCACCTACGGCTTCGACGACATCGCCCAGGCGAGCCGGGCGAACTTCGAGCCGGGCCGCGTCGGGAAGGTGCTGCTGCGCCCGTAGGCAGGCCAACAGACAATCGACGTCGGGGCCGGTGCGCAATTGCGCATCGGCCCCACTTTGGCGTGCAGCGCGTTCACGCTTCTGCCCGGACAGCGAAGTCCGCGCGTTGGGGGTGCGATTCGCGTCGTTCGGCGACACTAGATGCCGCTTCATCGCCTTCCGTCCTTCTCGCGACGACAGTGGATGTCGTTCCGGCGGCAGAGATGCGGCGTCTACTGTCGCCGCGCAGGCGGGTGCGCTGAGCCGACCCGCGAACGGCGATGCACGCCCTGACGGCCCGGCGGCCGCTTGACAACCCGCGGCCTCAGTGGTTCATTAGTCGAGTAATGGACCAACCAACGAGGAGCGCAACCGCGTGATCGACGAGGGCAAGCCGATCTTCCTGCAGATCGCAGAGCAGATCGAGAACGACATCATCGCGGGCACGCTGGCCGAAGAGAGCCAGGTCCCGTCGACGAACGAGTTCGCCGCCTTCCACCGCATCAACCCCGCGACGGCCGGCAAGGGCGTCAACCTGCTGGTCGACGAGGGCGTCCTCTACAAGAAGAGGGGCATCGGCATGTTCGTCGCCACCGGCGCACGCGACACGCTCATCAGGAAGCGCCGCACGCAGTTCGTCGACGACTACGTGCGGCCCCTGCTCGCCGAGGCCGAGAAGCTCGGCATCGACCCCACGACGCTGAGCGGACTGATCACGGATGCCTCGGCTGAGGCATCCGATCGGAAATCCGCCGCCACCGCAGTCACCAACTAGGACTGGAAATGACCGACACCACCCCTGTGATCGAGGTCCGCGACCTCACCAAGCGCTTCGGATCGATGGCGGCGCTCGAGCAGATCAGCCTCACGATCCCCACCGACTCCATCACCGGCCTGCTCGGCCGCAACGGCGCCGGCAAGACCACGCTCATGCACGTGCTCACCGGCCAGGACTTCCCGACGAGCGGCGACGCCCGCGTCTTCGGGCAGACCCCCGCCGAGAACGCCGCCGTGCTGCAGCACATCGCCTTCATCAAAGAGAGCCAGAAGTACCCCGACGACTTCAAGCCGAAGCACGTCTTCCGCACCGCGCCGTGGTTCTTCGAGAACTGGGACGCCGACTTCGCCGCCCAGCTCGTCGACGACTTCCGGCTGCCCCTGAATCGCCGCATCAAGAAGCTCAGCCGCGGCCAGCTCAGCGCCGTCGGGGTGATCGTGGGCCTGGCATCCCGCGCGCCGCTCACCTTCTTCGACGAGCCGTATCTCGGCCTCGACGCGGTCGCCCGCCAGATCTTCTACGACCGCCTGCTCGCCGACTACGCCGAGTTCCCGCGCACGATCGTCCTGTCGACCCACCTGATCGACGAGGTCGCCAACCTGCTCGAGCACGTGGTCGTGATCGACCAGGGCCGCATCATCCTCGACGCACCCGCCGACGAGCTGCGCGGCCGCGCCGCCGGCGTCGTCGGCGCCAAGGCCGACGTCGACGCGTTCGCCACACGCCACCGTCTCGAGGTGCTGCAGCGCGAGGAGCTCGGCGGCACCGCCTCCGTCCTCGTCGACGGCATCGACGAGGTCGTGCGGCTCGACGCGCTGAACTCCGGCCTGCAGCTCACGCCCGTCTCGCTGCAGCAGCTGATCGTGCGCCGCACGGGCGGCTCGCTGGGCGGGGCGGATGCCACCGCCGCACCGCCCGTCGAGAGCGGCGCCACGCGTGTCGGCTTCCGCGCCCGCACGCGCAGCAGGGAAGGAGCCTCGCGATGAGCGCCATCGCCGTCGCCGAGCCGGGTGCCCGCGCAGGCGGGGGCCGCACGCTGAGCGGCTTCGACCGCGTGTGGCGCGTCGTGCGCCTGCACTACGCGAACCGCATGAACGCGATCATCGTGCCGATCAACATCACCGCCTTCATCGTCGCGGTCTACCTGATCGTGCAGGGCATCATCGTGTTCGCGACGCGCGACAACGCGGACTCGGGGCAGGGCCTGTCGCCCGGGCTCGTGTACTTCCTGCCGTACCAGATCGTGTTCGCCGTGCAGGCGATGAACCTCACCTTCGGCTACGCGCTCGGCCTGTCGTCGACGCGGCGGGACTTCTCGCTCGGCACCTGGCTCATGTTCCTGATCCAGTCCGCGGCCTTCTCGATCGCGTTCACGCTGCTCTCCTACGCCGAGGAGTGGACCGGCGGCTGGGGCCTGCACGCCGCGATCTTCCACTCGGCGATCTACGGCACGGGCGGCTTCGGCCAGCGGCTGCTGACCTTCTTCGGCGGCATCGTGCTCTTCCAGTGCATCGGCTCGGTCTTCGGCGCGGTCTTCGTGAGGTGGCGCACCACCGGCATGTATGTGCTCGGCGGGGCGCTCGTGCTGCTGCTGCTCGGCACGATCGCGCTCATCACCTTCACCGAGTCGTGGGGTGCCGTCGGCCGCTGGTTCGTCGCGGTCGGGCCGGCCGGCTTCGCCGCCTGGCTGCTCGTGCCGGCCGCCGTGTTCGCCGTCATCGGGCACCTGGCGCTGCGCCGGGCGACCCCCAAGAGCTGAGACGAGGAACCATGTCCGCTCTCGCTGCGCCGCCGCAGGCATCCGCCCGCCCGCCGGCTCCGTTCGCGCGCATCTGGCGCGTGGTGCGCCTGCACTACGCCAGCTGGCATCTGGCGGTGCTGCTGCCGTGGCTGATCCTGATCGGCATCCTGCTGGTCAACATGGCGATCTGGTACCTGGTGCGCTACTCGACCGGGCCCGGCACGACGCTGAACACGCAGTACACGGGGTCGATCTTCTACCTCTTCATCTACCAGGCGATCGCCGGCATCCAGCTCATGAGCGTCAGCTTCGCGTATGCCGTCGGGCTGTCGTCGACCCGCCGCGACTTCTTCCTCGGCACCGCGCTGTGGTTCCTGATCCACGCGGCGCAGTTCACGGTGGGCGTCGTGGTGCTGAGCTATGTCGAGCAGTGGACGAACGGCTGGGGCGTCGACGGCCACGTCTTCCAGACGATCTACTTCGGCACGGGCCCGCTCTGGCAGCGCCTCTTCACGGTCTTCTTCGGGTTGATCGGCGTGCTGTTCCTCGGCTCGATCTTCGGAGCGGTGTTCGTCAGGTGGCGGGCCTACGGGCTGTACGCCGTCGGCGCGGTGCTCGTCCTCGCACTGGTCGGAGCCGCCGCGCTGATAGGGTTCACCGACTCGTGGGCGGCCGTCGGCGAGTGGTTCGCGGCGCACAGCACGGTCGGCGTCGTCGCCTGGTCGATTCCGCTCACCGTCGTGTGCGCGGTGATCGGATTCCTCGCGCTGCGCCGCGCCGTCCCCCGCGCTTGACCGCTTGCGCTGCTCGGATCCTCTCGGCGCTGTCCGGATCCGAGCAGCGTGAAGCGGATCCGAGCAGCGCAAAGCAAGCGCGGGACGCAGGGGGCCGGGTCACCGGCGCAACCGGGCCGCCTACTTCTTCCGCAGCGAGAGCTGCATCGTGACGGTGCCGAGCCAGCGATCGAACTTGAAGCCGACGCGGCCCATGCGCCCGACCTCCTTGAAGCCGAGCTTCCTGTGCATCGCGATGGAGGCATCGGCACCCTGGTCGGCGATCACGGCGATGATCTCGCGGATGCCCGCCTGCCGCGCCGCCTCGATGAGGGCCTTCAGCAGCGGGGTGCCGAGTCCCTTCCCCGTGGCGGCGGGCCCGAGATAGATCGAGTTCTCGACGGTGTAGCGGTACCCCGCCTTCGACGACCACGGCGACACAAGCGTGTAGCCGAGGATCTGCCCGCTGGGGCTCTCGGCGACGAGGAACGGCATGCCCGCCTTGCGGATGTGGTCGAACTTCGTGCGCCACGCCCTCAGCGTCATCGGCTTGTCGTCGAAGGTCACCGTCGAGTTGGTGACGTAGTAGTTGTAGATCTCGCGCACGCTGGGCAGATCTTCGGCGACGGCCTCGCGGATGCTGTACGAGAACGGCGCCTCCTCGGGCGCCGGCTTCCGCAGGTGGTGCGGCAGCACACGCCGCGGTTGGTACTCCTCTTCCAGCACGGGCTAAGCCTAGAGCGACCAGTCCACGGGCTGCGCCCCCTGCTGCTCGAGCAGCGCGTTCGCCCGGCTGAACGGCCGCGAGCCGAAGAAGCCCGACGATGCCGACAACGGCGACGGGTGCGCGCTCGCGATGATCGGGGTGTCGCCGAGCAGGGGGCGCAGCGTGCCGGCATCCCGCCCCCACAGGATCGCGACGAGCGGTCCCCCGCGCGCGACCAGCGCGCGGATCGCGTGCTCGGTCACGGCCTCCCACCCCTTGCCGCGATGCGAGGCCGGGGCGCCCGGGCGCACGGTGAGCACCCTGTTGAGCAGCATGACGCCGTGCTCGCTCCACGCCGTGAGATCGCCGTGCTCCGGCGTCGGAACGCCGAGGTCCTCGCGCAGCTCCTTGTAGATGTTCTGCAGCGAGCGCGGCACGGGCCGCACGTGCCGCTCGACGGCGAACGACAGCCCGATCGGGTGCCCTGGCGTCGGGTACGGGTCCTGGCCGACGATCAGCACGCGCACGTCGGCGAGGGGGTACGAGAACGCGCGC
>NZ_JBLRDT010000156.1:0-5835 GCF_057512245.1 Gryllotalpicola sp. CP2-P1 | reverse complement strand
GCGGCGGCGCAGGAAGTCGGCGAGAGCGGTGCGATCCATGCATCCGATCATCACACCCGCGTGCGCGCCCAACCAGGGATCGCGGGTCCCACGATCGCTGCGTCCCTTTTCACGACGAGCCGATGCCTGCACCGTGGAGTCATGAACATCAGCGGAAACACCATCTTCATCCCCGGTGCGACGAGCGGCATCGGACTCGCTCTCGCCCTCCGCTTCAAGGACGCGGGCAACACGGTGATCATCGGCGGCCGCCGCGCGGCCCTGCTCGACGAGCTGGCGCAGCAGCACGGCTTCGACACGGTGCAGCTGGACACGTCGGATGCCGCGAGCATCACCGCTGCCGCCGCGGAGCTCATCGCCCGGCATCCCGACCTCAACGTCCTCATTGCGATGGCCGGCATCATGCACGCAGAGGACTGGCACCGCGCCGAGGGCTTCCTCGCCTCCGCCGAGCAGACGATCACCACCAACCTGCTCGGCCCGATCCGCCTCATCGGCGCCTTCATCGAGCACCTCCAGACCCGGCCGGATGCGACGATCATGACCGTCTCGAGCGGGCTCGCACACACGCCGCTCGCCTTCACGCCGAGCTACAACGCGACCAAGGCGGCGATCCACATGCTCTCCGAGTCGATCCGCCTGCAGCTCGCCGACACGAGCGTGAAGGTCACCGAGCTCGTGCCGCCGCTCGTGGCCACCGAGCTGATGCCCGGGCAGTCGCAGGACCCGAACGCGCTGCCCCTGGATGCCTTCGTCGACGAGGTCATGCAGCTCATCGAGGCGCAGCCGGATGCCCACGAGATCCTGGTCGAGCGGGTGCACTTCCTGCGCTACGGCGAGGCGCGCGGGGACTACGACCAGGTCGTCGCCGCCCTCAACGGCGGCCATCGGGACGTCACGGCCTGATCGGCACGGCGTACGCCTAAGGAGCCCGCGGCTGGGTACCCTCATGCGCATGGCCTTCTTGCACAGGAACAAGGTGCCCAGCGGCGGTGCGCTGCCGCGCAATGTCGCAGTAGCCAAGGCGGAGACCACCGTCGCCTGGGGGGACGGGTTCGGCCGCTTCGCCACGCGCTGCATCCAGATCATCGCGGTCCTCATCGTCGCGGCGGTGCTCGTGCTCGCCATCACGCAGGTGAGCCTCGTGTTCATTCCCGTGACCCTCGCGCTCATCCTGGCGTGCGCGATCCACCCCTTCATGGCCTGGATGCGCCGCCACGGCGTGCCGTCGATGCTCGCGACCTGGATCGCGCTGTTCTCGATCCTCATCGTCATCGGCGGCCTGACGA
Organism: Gryllotalpicola sp. CP2-P1; assembly: GCF_057512245.1. Lineage (NCBI taxonomy): Bacteria > Bacillati > Actinomycetota > Actinomycetes > Micrococcales > Microbacteriaceae > Gryllotalpicola > Gryllotalpicola sp. CP2-P1. The sequence continues at coordinate 4,546 of NZ_JBLRDT010000156.1, read as the reverse complement.
CGCTGATCGTGTGGGCGGTGCATTCGCAGTGGGGCGAGCTCCAGCAGAACGCGACGGACGGCATCAACCGCCTGGAGGGCTACTTCAACCAGCTTCCCGCCAACCTGATCAGCCAGCAGAACCTGCATGACGCGCAGAATGCGGTCGTCGACTTCATCACCTCGGCGCAGTTCGGGCGCGGCGCGCTCGCCGGCGCCGGCGCGGCGGCCGAGGGCGTCACCGGCCTCTTCCTCACGATCGTCACGCTGTTCTTCTTCATGAAGGACGGCCCGAAGATCTGGGAGTTCCTGCTGCGCCCCCTGCACGGCGAGACCTACAAGCGCGCACAGCGCATCGGCGAGAAGACGGTCACGGTGCTCGGCGGCTACGTGCGCGGCACGGCGATGGTCGCCGCGGCCGACGCGGTCGGCATCGGCATCGGCCTCGCGATCGTGGGGGTCCCGCTGGCGTTCCCGCTCGCGGTCATCGTCTTCATCACGGCGTTCATCCCCATCGTCGGCGCGGTGCTGGCCGGTGTGCTCGCCGCCCTCGTGGCACTGGTCGCGAACGGGCCGGTCGCGGCGATCATCGTGATCGCGATCGTGGTGCTCGTCAACCAGCTCGAGAGCCACCTGCTGCAGCCGCAGATCATGGGGCACTCGCTCAACCTGCACCCGCTCGTGATCCTGCTCTCACTGGCCGCGGGCTCGCTCATCGGCGGCATCGTCGGCGCGGTGCTGGCGGTGCCGATCGCCGCGACGGCGTGGGGCATCACCACCGTCTGGAACTCCGAGACGGGCGGACCCTTCGCCACCAGAGCCGCGGAAGAGGCGCCCCCGGCGCGAAACTAGCGCTTCGCCGGCGTCAGGAAGCGCCCCGCGGCGGCATCCTCGATCGCCTGCTGCTTCAAGATGAAGTGCTGCTTCTTCCCGGTCGCGGTGTAGGGGAGCTCGTCGACGAAGGCGTAGCGGCGCGGCCGCTTGAAGTCCGCGAGGCCGGGATGCGCGCGGCAGTGCGCGTCGAGGTCGTTCGCCGCCGCCTGGGCGTCGCCGAGCTTCCCCGGCTTCACGCGCACATAGGCGACGACGAGCTCGCCCCACTCGTCGTCGGCGAGGCCGGTCACGATCGAGTCGGCGACGCCGGGGTGCTCCGCGAGAGCTTCCTCGACCTGCACCGGGTGGATGTTCTCGCCGCCCGAGATGAGCATGTCGTCCTTGCGGCCGACGATCGTGACGATCTCGTTCTCGTCCCACGTGGCCAGGTCGCCCGGGTACATCCAGCCGCCGCGGAACTTCTCGGCGGTGCGCTCGGGGTCGGTGTAGGCATAGCCCGCCTTGACCGTGCGCATGATGACCTCGCCGACGGTGCGACCGTCCTTCGGCACCAGGTCGCCGGGCTCGGCGAAGCGGTCCTCATAGACGTTCACCACGGCGACGTCGTCGTCGATGCACGCGCGGCCCGCGCTGCCGGCGAAGGCCGGCAGATCCTCGGGGCGCAGGAAGGTGTTCCAGAACGCCTCGGTCGTGCCGTAGCCGTTCATCAGCCGCGGGTGCAGCGTCTGCTGGTAGCGGATCGCCGCCGCCTTCTCGAGCGGCGCCCCCATCGTCACGATGCCGCGCAGTGAGGAGATGTCGCGCGGCGTGGATTCCTGCTCGTCGGCCAGGCGCTCGAGGTTCGTCGGCGCGCCGATCACGTAGGTCAGCTTCGAGTTCTGAACGGCGTCGAGCACGACGGCCTCGTCGAAGCGGCGCAGGCACACGGATTCGGCGCCCACGAAGAGCACGGGGTTGGGCCCCGCGCAGTAGTTGCCGCCGCGGTGGAACCACGGCGACATGTTCATCGTCTTGTCGGTGCTCGAGAGGGGGAACGCCATGATGACGTCGTGCGCCGACAAGGTCTCGTTGAGGGACGTGAGCGGCACCGCCTTCGGCATTCCCGTCGTGCCGCTCGTGTAGAGCCGGCTGGACTCGTCCCACACGCTGCCGTCTTCGGGGGCACGGAAGCTCGGGGCATCCTCGACGAGCAGGTCCTCGAACGCGATCGACCCGGGAATCAGCTCGCCGCTTCCCACGCCCGCCACGACGGCGGGCCGGTGCGTCGCGAGTTCGAGCGCCTGGGCGACCAGGGATGCCTGCTCGCGCTCGTACACGAAGACCTTCGGCTTCGACTCGTCCAGGATGAAGGCCGTCTCGCCGGGGGAGAGACGGAAGTTCATCGGCGAGCTGACCGCCCGCAGGCCCTGGGCCGCGACATAGAGGAACGCGAACTCGGGCGAGTTCATCAGCTGGTAGGCGACGAGGTCGCCCGTTCCGACGCCGGCACGGCGAAGGCCCGCGACCAGTCGTCCGGTGACGACGCCGAGTTCGGCGTACGTCCACGAACGCCCCGTCTCGGGGTCGCTGATCGCGGGCCTGTGCGCGTACCGATGGGTGTTGCGCTCGAAGGCGGTCGCCCAGGTGAAGTGATGCTCGAAGACGCCCTGAAGTTGGCTGATGTCGTAGCCGGTTCCGTTGGCGGAGAACAGGGGCTGATCAGCAGGCGTCGTCGTCATACGACGAGTCTATTGACGCTCAGTCGCGGTCGGTCGCCTTGTCGAACGCGTCCTTGATCGAGTCGCCGGCCTTCTTGACCTTCGCGCCCACCTGGTCAGCCTTGCCCTCGTTCTCGAGCTTCTCGTCGTCGGTGAGCTTGCCTGCGGCTTCCTTGCCCTTGCCGATCGCGTCGTCGGCGGCGTGGCGGCCCTTGTCTGACATCGACATGATGTGCTCCCCTCTGTGTCTGTGTCAGAGGGGCGATACCCGGCGGGGTGCGCCTAGAAACGCGGGCGCTCGGCCTGCTCGGCGGCGACGACCGCGAAGACCGCGGCGGCTGCCATGAGAGCGACCAGAGCGGCCTGCACGATCACCTGGACGATCGGGATGAGCGGCAGGCCCGAGAGGATGCACCATGCGGCGGCGATGACCAGCAGGCCGAGCCAGCCGAGCGTCTTGCGCGCAAAGAACGCGACACCGACGACGAGCGCGGCCGCGACCGAGGTCTGGAAGAGCGGGGTGGAGAGATCGCCGTGACCGATCCAGGTCACGACGAGCGTGTAGACCCAGAACAGGAACACGAGGACCGCGAGGAGCGTGACGAGCAGACCGCCGAGAGCGGACGGGATGCGGCGCGCCAGGAACGCGACGAAGGACTGGTTCTGAACGCCGTCGTCGTGGGTGACGGCCGGGGATGCTGCATTCACGGTCACAGCCACAGCTTATCGAGTCAGCTCGGTGTCCGAGAGCGCGTCGACCGCGCGCACGAATGCGAGGTGCGAGAGCGCCTGCGGCGTGTTGCCGGCCTGGCGCTTCGCCCGGGGATCGTATTCCTCGGAGAGGAGCCCCACGTCGTTCGCGATTCTCCCGACCCGGTCGAGCAGCGCGAGCGCGTCGTCGCGCCTGCCCGAGCGGGCGTACTGCTCGGCGAGCCACAGCGAGCACGCGGTGAACGGGTTCTCGCCGGCCGGCAGCCCGTCGACCCCGCTCTCGGTCACGTAGCGGTCGACGAATCCGTCATGCATGAGCTCGGACTCGATGCGGGCGACCGTCGCGAGCATGCGCGGGTCGTCGGGCGCGCAGAAACCGACCTGGGGCAGCTGCAGCAGTGCGGCATCCACATGCGGCGCGCCGGCGTACTGCACGAACGCGCCCGTCGCGTGATCGACGTGGTCGCGGTCGATGGCGTCGCGGATGCCGTCGCGCAGCTCCCGCCAGCGCCGTGCGGGCCCCTTGAGCCCGTACTTCTCGACGGCCTCGACGCCGCGGTCGAACGCGGCCCAGGACATGGCGCGCGAGTGCGTGAACGCGCGCGGCTCGCCGCGGATCTCCCAGATGCCCTGGTCGGGCGTCGCCCAGACGCTCTCGAGGTGCTCGAGCAGGGCGCGCTGCAGTCCCCACGAGACGGCGTCTTCGGCCAGTCCCGTCTCGCGCGCCGCCGAGAACGCCAGCATTACCTCGCCGATCACGTCGGCCTGGAACTGCTCAGAGGCGGCGTTCCCGACGCGGACCGGGTGCGCTCGCTCGGAGCCCGGGCCCTGGTATCCGGGCAGGGAGGCCAGTTCGCGCTCGGGCAGCCACCGCTCGCCGCCGAGGCCGTACATGATCTGCACGTCGGCGGGGTCGCCCGCGATCGCCCGCAGCATCCACTGCCGCCACCTGTCGACCACGTGGTTGTAGCCGTGCTGGGCGAGCACATTGATCGTGAGGGCCGCGTCCCGCAGCCAGACGAAGCGGTAGTCCCAGTTGCGGCCGCCGCCGAACTGCTCGGGCAGCGAGGTCGTCGCGGCAGCCGCGATGCCGCCGGTCGACTCGTGCGTGAGCACCCGCAGCACCAGCAGAGAGCGCTGCACGAGCTCGCGATAGCGCTCGGGCACTTCTCGCGAGCGATCGGCGGGGCGCCCGCGGTCGAGCCACTGCTGCCACCACTCGTGCGTGTGGGCGAGCGCGGCGTCGACGTCGAGGGGCTCGGGCAGCGGGCGGTGGCTGGGGAACCAGGTGAGCACGATGTCGACCGTCTCGCCTGCGGCGACCTC
>NZ_JBLRDT010000155.1:0-5932 GCF_057512245.1 Gryllotalpicola sp. CP2-P1 | reverse complement strand
AGGTGACGCAGAAGGCGAGCAACGACGGCACGCCGCGCTCGGTCGCGTTCAATGTCCAGGGATTCCGCGTCGCGGTCTCTCGGGCGACGGGAGAGGTGCGCATTCTGCACTCGGTGCACGGCGCCGATGCCGGCACCGTCATCAACCCCGAGCAGCTGCGCGGGCAGCTCGAGGGCGGGGTGGCCCAGGCGATCGGGTCCGTGCTCTACGAGAACCTCATCGTGCGCGACGGGGTGGTCGAGACACCCGTGCTGCGGCAGTACCACATCCCGCAGTACGCCGACCTGCCCTACACCGAGGTGTTCTTCGCCGACACGTACGACCTGCTCGGGCCGCGCGGCGCCAAGTCGATGAGCGAGGCGCCGTACAACCCCGTCGCCCCCGCACTCGCGAACGCCATCAGGGACGCCATCGGCGTGCGGCCGACCACCACGCAGCTCACGCGCGACGCGGTGTGGGCTCTCGTGAACGGCGCCGACGGTGGTTCTTCCGCCGGCCGGGTCGCACCCCTGTAACCAGCGCGCAATGAGCGACCGATTAGATGAGCTATGGCCGTCTACGACACCGTGCTCCGAGGGCGCATCATCACGCCCGACGGCGAGCGCGACGCATCCCTTGCCGTTGCGAACGGGCTGATCGCGGGCATCTTCGAACCGGACGCCGAGCTCGAGACGCGGGTCGACCGCACGCTCGCGGCCGACGAGGTGCTCCTTCCGGGCCTCGTCGACACCCACGTGCACGCCGACGAGCCGGGCCGCACCGAGTGGGAGGGCTTCGCGAGCGCGACCGCCGCGGCCGCGGCAGGCGGCGTCACGACCATCATCGACATGCCGCTCAACTCGATCCCGCCGACGACGACCCTCGCCGCGCTGCGCGTCAAGCAGGCCGCCGCACGCGATCAGGCGGGCGTCGACATCGGCTTCTGGGGCGGCGTCGTGCCCGACAACCTCGGCACGGGTGAGCTGCGCGCGCTGCACGACGCCGGTGTCTTCGGCTTCAAGTGCTTCCTCGCCGAGACCGGGGTCGACGAGTTCCGGCACCTGACGCAGGAGCAGCTCGAGCAGGCGGCGCGCGAGCTCGCGGCGTTCGACGGGCTGCTGCTCGTGCATGCGGAGGACGCGGACCACCTGCACGACCATCGCGGCGGGGGCGACTACGCGGGCTATCTCGCCTCGCGCCCCGACGAGGCCGAGCGCGCGGCCGTCGCGCGCGTCATCGACGTCGCCCGCCGCACCGGCATCCGCGCGCACATCGTGCACGTCTCCAGCGCGACCGCGCTGCCCCTGCTGCGCGCCGCGAAGGCCGACGGCGTGCGCATCACCGCCGAGACCTGCCCGCACTATCTCACCCTCGCGGCCGACGACGTCGCCGATGGCGAGACGAGCTTCAAGTGCGCGCCGCCGATCCGCGAGCGCGCGAACCAGGACGCCCTCTGGGCCGCCCTCGCCGACGGCACGCTCGACATCGTGGTGAGCGATCACTCCCCCGCGACGGTCGAGCTGAAGACGCGCGATCACGACTTCGCCCGCGCCTGGGGCGGCATCGCCGGCCTGCAGCTCGGTCTACCCGCCGTGTGGACGCAGGCGCTCGCCCGCGGCGTCCCCCTCGCTCACGTCGTCGACTGGATGTCCGCCCGCACCGCCCGGTTCGCGGGACTCGCCGGCCGCGGCCTCATCGCCCCCGGCGCCCGTGCCGATCTCGTCGTGTTCGCCCCCGACGCCGCGTTCACCGTGGACGCGGCCCGGCTCAGGCACAAGAATCCGATCACGGCGTACGACGGGCGCGAGCTGCGCGGCGTGGTGCGCCAGACGTGGCTGCGCGGCGCGCCGGTCGGCGAGCACCCAGACAGCACCGCACCCGCGGGCGAGCTCATCACCCGGAAGGAGAGCTGATGTACACCCTCAGCGCGAACCAGTACGGCAAGGCCGAGATCCACCTCGTGCGCATCTACCGCGATTCCCCGCGGCACGAGATCAGGGACCTCACCGTCACCACGTCGCTGCGCGGCGATTTCGAGGATGCCTACACGACGGGTGACCAGTCGAAGGTGCTGCCCACCGATACGCAGAAGAACACGGCGTTCGCCTTCGCGAAGACGCACGGCGAGGGCGCCGTCGAGGACTATGCGCTCGCCCTCGGCCGGCACTTCGTCGACAACGACGAGTTCGCGCGCGAGGCGACCATCGAGGTTCTCGTCGATGGGTGGGACCGCGTCGTCGTCGGCGGCGCCGAGCACGAGCACACGTGGGTGCGGCGCGGGCCCGAGCGGCGCACCGTGCGCGTCGACGCCGTCGGCACGGGCGACGACCAGCGGCTCGAGGTCACGGGCGGAGTCACCGACCTCGTGATCCTCAAGTCCACCGGCAGCGAGTTCCACGGCTTCCACAAGGACGAGTACACGACGCTCGGCGAGACCGACGACCGCATCCTCGCGACGTCGATCGACGCCGCGTGGCGCTTCGGCACGTTCCCTGCCGACTGGGATGCCGCGTTCGACGCGGCGCGCGCGGCCCTCGTCGGCACCTTCGCCACCTGGCACTCCCTGGCCCTGCAGCAGACCCTGTGGCAGATCGGCCAAGCCGTGCTCGACGCCGTGCCCGAGCTCGCCGAGGTGAAGCTCGCCGCGCCGAACAAGCACCACTTCCTGTATGACTTCAGCCGCTTCACCGTGGAGCCGCCGATCCCGAACGACAACGAGGTGTTCCATGCCGACGACCGCCCCTACGGCCTCATCGAAGCGACGGTGACGCGCTCATGACCCAGGATGCCGCGGCGCAGCTGCGCCGCGCCGACGACCTCTACTGGCTGGGGGCCGCCGTGCGCCTCGCCGAGCAGAACGTGCGCGACGGCGGCGGCCCCTTCGGGGCGATCGTCGTGAAGGACGGCCAGCAGGTCGCCGTGGGGCAGAACCGCGTCACGCGCGACAACGACCCCACGGCGCACGCCGAGGTCGAGGCGATCCGCGCGGCCGGTCGCGCGCTCGGCACCTTCGACCTGAGCGGAACCATCCTGTACAGCTCGTGCGAGCCGTGCCCCCTGTGCCTCTCGGCCGGCCTCTGGGGGCGTGTCGAGCGCATCGTCTTCTCGGCGAACAAGATGGATGCCGCCGCGGCGGGCTTCGACGACCACGAGTTCTACGAGCTCATGGCCACCCCGCGCGACGGCTGGACGCTTCCCGTCGTGCGGGAGCTGCGCACCGCCGACGCCTCAGAGCCGTTCGAGCTGTGGGGCCGCTTCGACGGCAGGGTCCGCTACTAGGTCGGCTCAGCTGCCGCGATACGTCGAGTAGCCGAACGGGCTGAGCAGCAGCGGAATGTGGAAGTGCTCGTCGACCGACCACACCTCGAAGTCGACGACGATCTCGGGGAAGAACGAGACGGCGTCCTGCGTCGCGAAGTACGCCGCCGTGTCGAACACGACCCGGTAGCGCCCCGCCGGCACCTCGGCCGGCCCGAGCTGATCGATGCGGCCGCTGTCGTCGGTCGTGCCCCGGCCGAGCTCGTGCCACTGCCCTTCCGAGAAGGCGTCGAGCCTGACGGGCACGCGCGGCGCAGGTCGGCCGCGCGCCGTGTCGAGCACGTGGGTGGTGATCTGGCTGCGAGCGGGACCCTCGGGCAGCGCCACCGCGTTGAAGAAGGTGCGCAGACGCAGCTCCATGATCTGGCGCGCCTGCTCGATGGCCGTCGCGAGCTCGGTCTCGGGGTCGAGAGCGAGACGACGACGCAGCTCGATGAGGATCTCGGCGCGCGTGCGCCCCGCGGCGCGGATCAAGAAGACGCGACCGAACTTCGCCTCGTACTCGCGGTTGCCCTCGGCGATGCGCAGTGCGAGCTCGGCGTCGTCGGCGTCGGGCGCGGCCTGCTCGGCCTCAGACATCCGATCGCCCTGCTCTCCGATGCGAGGGTGCTGCGCGAGCGCCTCGTCGAGCTCGGCCTCGGTGAGCGGCGTCGCCAGCTCACGCGCGTGCTCCACGAGCGCGTCGACGTCGTCGTATGGGGCGCCGGCGAGCATGCCGTCGACCCAGCGCCTGACGCCCAGTGCGTCGGCGACGACGGGTTCCAGCTCGTCGGCGGTGATCGGGGTTCCGGCCATGAGCGACCTCCTCGCAATGCCGCTATAACCTTATCTATGGCTGTCGTCTTCCCCTCCGCCGGCGTGGTCCTCGCCGCCGGCGCAGGCACGCGCTACGGGGTTCCGAAGGCGCTCGCTCGCGCGGCAGACGGCACCCCGTGGGTGCAGCTCGCGGCCGAGAGGCTGCTCGACGGCGGCTGCTCTCAGGTGACGGTCGTGCTCGGCGCCTCCGCCGCAGAGGCGAGCGAGCTCGTGCCGCGCGACCCGCGCGTGCACACGGTCGTCGAGTCCCATTGGACCGACGGCATGGGAACGTCTCTGCGGGCGGCGATGCGGCATCTCGAGGCATCCGCCCCGCCCTCGGTCTCGGCCGCCGCGATCACGCTCGTCGACCTTCCCGACCTGCCCGTCGCGGTCGTGAAGCGCCTGCTCAGCGGCGTCAAGATCACGAGCCTGCGGCAGGCGGTGTTCGCCGGCCACCCCGGGCACCCCGTGATCGTCGGGCGCCAGCACTGGGCCGACTTCATCGGCACGCTGCACGGGGACTCGGGCGGCCGCGGCTATCTCGTCGATCACGGCGTCGACGAGATCGAGGCGGGCGACCTCTGGTCGGGCCGCGACGTCGACGTGCGCTAGTCAGCTCTGCTGCCGGGCGAGCTCGCGCACGGCAGCCAGGAACGCGTCGAACGCGAGCGCGACGTCACCGGGCGCGACGATCTCGTCCGGACTGTGGCTCACCCCGTTCCGGCCGTTGCGCACGAAAAGCATGCCGATCGGCGCGACGTCCGCCACCGCCATCGCGTCGTGGCCTGCGCGCGACCACAGCGTGAGCGGGTCATCGATGCCCGCGGCACGGATGCCGGTCTCGACGGCCTCCATCAGCTCGTCCGCGCAGGCGACGCCGTCCGCGCGGTAGAACTCGGTCGCCGACCAATCCAGATCGCGGATCGCCGCGATCTCGTCCGCCGCCACCTGGATCCGCGCCCACGCGTCGTCGCGGTCGTCGTCGAGTTCCGCGCGCAGGTCGAGGGTGAGCTCGACCTTCCCGGGGATCACGTTGACCCCGCCCGGGTACGCCTGGAGTTTCCCGACCGTCGCGATCACGTCGAGGTCCTGGCCGATCCGCTCGATCTCGACGACGAGCTCGGCCGCGCCGACCAGCGCGTCGCGGCGCAGCTCATAGGGAGTGCCGCCCGCGTGCCCCGCGTGCCCGGCGATCTCGAGCGCGAAACGCCGCGCCGAGGCGATCGACGAGACGACGCCGAGCGGCACGCCTGCCCGTTCGAGATACGGCCCCTGTTCGATGTGCGCCTCGAGATAGGCGACGAGATCACGCGGCCGGCGCGCGGCGTCACCGATGTTGCGGGGGTCGAGGCCGAAGGCGACGGATGCCTCGCGCAGGGTCGTCCCGTCGCGGTCCGCGTACTCCCACCACGCCTCGTCCCATGCGCCGGCGAAAGCCCGCGATCCCGAGAGGGCGTTGCCGAAGCGGGTGCCCTCCTCGTCGCTGAAGGCGACGACCTCGAGGGCGAAGGGCAGGGAACCGGGCGAGTCGGCGAGCGACCGCGCCACCTCGATCGCGAGCAGCACACCGAGCGGCCCGTCGTACTTCCCCGCGTCGGGAACCGTGTCGATGTGCGAGCCGAGCACCACGGCCGGAAGGTCGGGCGAGGCGCCCTCGAGGCGCCCGCACACGTTGCCCGCGGCGTCCGTCCACACCGCGAGGCCGGCCTCGCGCATCCAGCCGGCGACGAGCTTCGCCGCGCGGCGGTGCGCCTCGCTGAGGTGGGTGCGGGTCAGGCATCCCTCGACCTCGCTGATGGCGCCGAGCTCGTCGGCGCGCGCCATGATGCGCTCGGCG
>NZ_JBLRDT010000154.1:0-6067 GCF_057512245.1 Gryllotalpicola sp. CP2-P1 | reverse complement strand
GGCCCGTGCGACTTCGAGAAGCTGCGCAGGTGCACGACCTGGTTCGGCAGCCAGGTGCCGAGCGACACCGGCGGCGCGGTCGAGATCAGCCCCGAGTGGTCGTCTTCGATGACGATGACGGATGCCCCGCGCCGCTGCCCCGCGATGATGCGGGCCAGCTCCTCGGCGCGCTGCGGCGTGAGCGACGCACCGGTCGGGTTGTGCGCCCGCGGCTGCAGCACCACGGCCGAGACCTCGCGCGCGAGCGCCCGGAACAGGGAGCGCGCGGTCACCCCGCTCGCGTCGACCTCGAGCGGCACGCGCTCGACGCCGTGCGCATCGAGCATCTCGAAGAGGGGCGGGAACCCGGGCACCTCGACCGCGACGCGATCGCCGAAGCGCACGACCTGATCGAGGGTGCGGGACAGCCCGTCGAGCGCCCCGTCGATGACCGTCAGCGCCTCGACGGGGTAGGGCCACGACTCGCGCAGAAGCCGGTGCAGCTCGGGGATCACGGGCAGTTCCTGGTAGCTGCCCGTCCCCGCCTGCCAGGCGATGCGCGCGACCACGGGCTGCAGCTCGGGAAGCAGCGCCGCGTCGGGCGTGCCCCGCGACAGGTCGAGCGCGGTGACGGGGGCATCGCCGGCGAGCTCCGCCATGCTGCGGGGCAGCCATGAGGCATCCGTCGCCCCCTGGTCGCGCACGAAGCTGCCCGCGCGGCCGCGCGCCACGATGAGCCCGGCCCCCAGCAGGGTCTGCCACGCGTGCGAGACGGTCGCGGGCGAGACGCCGTAAGCGGCGGCGAGCTCGCGCACCGTCGGCAGTCGCTCGCCGGGTGCGAGCTCGCCCGCGCTGATCTGCCGCGCGATCGCGGCGGCGATGCCGCGCGGGGAGGTGTCGTCGGGCCTCGGCAACATTTACCGACGCGTCACGCGAAGAAATTGTCGGGAAATGTTCACGCCGAACGATAACAGAACCAGAACCGACGCATGGAGGTTTCGATGACGGTCATCCGAGCCGCGATCACCCAGACCACGTGGACAGGCGACACAGAGTCGATGATCCGGAAGCACGAGGACTTCGCGCGCGACGCGAAGGCGCAAGGCGCGCAGGTGATCTGCTTCCAAGAGCTGTTCTACGGCCCGTACTTCGGCATCACCGAGGACAAGAAGTACTACGACTTCGCCGAACCCGCAGACGGCCCGATCGTGCAGCGCTTCGCCGCGCTCGCCGCGGAGCTCGGGCTGGTCATGGTGCTGCCCATCTACGAGGCCGAGATGCCGGGCGTGTACTACAACACGGCGGTGGTGGTGGATGCCGACGGCAGCGTGCTCGGGAAATACCGCAAGCACCACATCCCGAACCTCGACAAGTTCTGGGAGAAGTTCTACTTCCGCCCAGGAAACCTCGGCTACCCGGTCTTCCAGACGGCGGTCGGCCCGATCGGCGTCTACATCTGCTACGACCGGCACTTCCCCGAAGGGTGGCGCGAGCTCGGCCTGAACGGCGCTCAGATCGTGTTCAACCCGAACGCGACGAAGCCGGGCCTCAGCAACCGCCTGTGGGAGATCGAGCAGCCCGCGGCGGCCGCCGCCAACGGCTACTTCGTCGCCGCCCCGAACCGAGTCGGCCGCGAAGACAACGAGTACGGCGAACTCGCGGTCGACTTCTACGGCTCGAGTCAGTTCGTCGACCCGAGGGGCAACGTCATCGGCGGGTATGCCTCGAGCGAGACGGAAGAGCTGGTGATCCGCGACCTCGACCTCGACCTGATCCGGCAGGTGCGCGACGACTGGCAGTTCTACCGCGACCGCCGCCCCGAGTCCTACACCAGCATCCCGAAGCCGTAGCGGGTCTCGATACGCGGCCTTCGGCTGCTACTCGACCAACGGGGTGGGCGGCCTTCGGCTGCTACTCGACCAACGGGTGGGTGGCCTTCGGCTGCTACTCGACCAACGAAAAGAGGACCGATGACCAAGACCCTCATCACGAACGGCACCGTCGTGAACGCGACGGGCACGGTCGCCGCCGACGTGCTGATCGACGGCGAGCAGATCGTCGCGGTGCTCGCGCCCGGATCGCAGCTGCTCGGCAGCGATCTGACGCGAAGCGTCGACAGGGTGATCGACGCGGCGGGCAAGTACGTCATTCCGGGCGGCGTCGACGCGCACACGCATATGGAGATGCCGTTCGGCGGCACGTTCGCGAGCGACACCTTCGAGACGGGCACCCGGGCGGCGGCGCACGGCGGCACCACCACGATCGTCGACTTCGTCGTGCAGTACGCGGGCGAGAACCCCCTCGACCAGTACGCGCTCTGGCACGAGAAGGCAGCCAGCAACTGCGCGATCGACTACGGCTTCCACCAGATCCTGTCCGACGTGCAGGACTCCTCTCTCGACGCGATGGACGAGCTCATCGCAGAGGGCGTCACGAGCTTCAAGCTCTTCATGGCCTACAAGGGCGTCTTCCTGTCCGACGACGGCCAGATCGTCAAGGCGATGCAGAAGGCGGCCGACACCGGGTCGATGATCATGATGCACGCCGAGAACGGCGCCGTGATCGACGTGCTGCAGCAGCAGGCGCTCGCCCGCGGCGAGACGGCCCCCTACTACCACGGCACGACGCGGCCCTGGCAGACCGAGGCCGAGGCGACGCATCGCGCGATCGCGTACGCCGGCATGACCGGCGCCCCGCTCTACATCGTGCACGTGAGCGCCAAGCAGGCCGTCGAAGAGATCGCGGCGGCTCGCGACCGGGGCCAGAACGTGTTCGCCGAGACGTGCCCGCAGTACCTCTATCTGAGCCTCGAAGAGCAGCTCGGCGCGCAAAGCGACCAGTGGGGCAGCTTCGAGGGCGCGAAGTGGGTGTGCTCGACGCCGCTGCGCAGCCGCGCAGAGGGCCACCAGAACCACATGTGGCAGGGGCTGCGCACCAACGACCTGCAGGTGATCTCGACCGACCACTGCCCCTTCTGCATGAAGGGCCAGAAAGAGCTGGGCATCGGCGACTTCGCGAAGATCCCGAACGGCATCGGCTCGGTCGAGCACCGCGTGGACCTGATCTATCAGGGCGTCGTGCTCGGCGAGATCTCGCTGCCGCGCTGGGTCGAGCTGACCAGCACGACCCCGGCACGCATGTTCGGCTTCTACGGCAAGAAGGGCGTCATCCAGCCGGGCGCCGACGCCGACATCGTCATCTACGACCCGAGTGCCCACACCACGATCTCGGCCGCGACCCACCACATGAACATGGACTACTCCGCGTGGGAGGGCTTCGAGATCGACGGCGGCGTCGACACCGTGCTGAGCAGGGGCCGCGTGATCGTCGACAAGGGCGCCTACCGCGGCGCCAAGGGCGACGGCGCCTTCGTCAAGCGCGGCCTGAGCCAGTACCTGGTGTGAGCGGCATGGCGAAAGGCAGAGCCGGCATGGACTTCGGCGTCGTCCTCCAGACCGACCCCCCTGCGAGCAGGGTGGTCCACCTCGCCGAGCTCGCCGAGCAGTACGGCTTCACCCACGCGTGGACCTTCGACTCGCACCTGCTGTGGGAGGAGCCGTACGTGATCCACTCGCAGATCCTCGCCCGCACCCACCGCATCACGGTCGGCCCGTTCGTCACGAACCCCGCGACGAGGGACTGGACGGTCACGGCATCCGTCTTCGCCACGCTCAACGAGATGTACGGCAACCGCACCGTGTGCGGCATCGGCCGCGGCGACTCGGCGGTGCGCGTGACCAACGGCCGGCCGGTCACGATGGCCGAGCTGCGCGAGGCGATCCACGTCATCCGCGAGCTCGGCAGCTCGCGCGAGGTCGAGTACAAGGGCTCGACGCTGCGCTTCCCGTGGTCGACCGGCAGCGAGCTGCCGGTGTGGGTCGCCGCCTACGGCCCGCAGGCGCTCAAGCTGACGGGCGAGGTGGGCGACGGCTTCATCCTGCAGCTGGCCGACCTCGACGTGGCCGAGTGGATGATCACCGCGGTGAAGGATGCCGCGCGCAAAGCGGGCCGCGACCCCGAGTCGCTCGACATCTGCGTCTCGGCGCCCATGTACATCGGCACCGACTGGCAGCACATGCGCGAGCAGACCCGCTGGTTCGGCGGCATGGTCGGCAACCACATCGCCGACATCGTGACGCGGTACGGCGAGGACGGCGGCGCGGTGCCGCAGGTGCTCGTCGACTACATCAAGCAGCGCGAGGGCTATGACTACAACCAGCACGGCCGCGCGGGCAACACTCACACGGCGTTCGTGCCCGACGAGATCGTCGATCGGCTGTGCGTGCTCGGCGAGGCATCCGATCACATCGAGAAATTGAGCGCGCTCAAGGAGCTCGGGGTGACGCAGTTCGCCGGTTACCTGCAGCACGACAACAAAGAGGAGACGCTGCGCGTGTACGGCGAGCGCGTGATCCCGGCCGTCAGCGACCACCTGATCGCGAAGGCGTGAGCCGGATGCCTCGCCGCGCCGCCATCCGCCCCGTCGCCGCCCCGAGCTGGCCCCGCCGCGCTCTCTTCGCGGTCGCCGGCGTGCTCGTGCTCGCCGCCGTGTGGGAGCTCTACAAGGCGCTCGGCCCCGTCGAGGGCGTGCGCTGGGGGCAGACCGTGGTGCTGCCGCGCACGAGCGACCTCGCGATGCCGCACCTGTGGGCGATGTTCCAGCGCTACGGGCAGCCCGTGGACTCGTCGGCCGGCTCGCCGACCGTGCTCGCGGCAGTGGCCCGCGCGAGCCTCATCAGCCTCGGCATCGCCGCGTGCGGCTGGGCGGCAGGGGTCGTGCTCGGCGCGCTGCTGGCGCTGCTGATGGTGTCGTGGCGGCTGGCCGAGCGGGCGCTGCTGCCCTACGTGATCCTCAGCCAGACGGTGCCGCTCATCGCCCTCGCCCCGCTCGTCGTGACGTGGGGGTCGCAGATCCACGCGGGCGATTTCGTGTGGAAGCAGTGGATGTCGGTCGCGGCGATCGCCGGGTACCTCGCCTTCTTCCCGATCTCGGTCGGGCTGCTGCGGGGCCTGCGCTCCGCGCCCGAGACGCAGCTCGAGCTGTTTCGCAGCTTCGCCGCCGGGTGGTGGCGCACGCTGTGGCACCTGCGTCTGCCGGCATCCGTCAGCTACCTGCTGCCGGCGCTGCGCATCGCGGCCGCCGCGGCCGTCGTCGGGGCGATCGTCGCCGAGGTGTCGACCGGCATGCAGGGCGGGATCGGGCGCACGATCCTCGCCTACGGCATCGCGTCGGGCGGCGACCCGGCCAAGCCGTGGGACGCGATCATCGGTGCCGTCGTCATCGGCCTCGTCGTCGCCGGCGCGGTGTCGCTCATCGGGCTGGGCTTGCAGAGGTTCCGCAGAGCAGAGGAGACGTCATGAGCGACGCGCACGCCGTGCAGATCGACGCGGTGAGCCGCGTCTTCGCGAGCGGAAGGCGCACCGTGACGGCGCTCGACGACGTCAGCCTCACGGTGGCGCCGGGCGAGTTCGTGTCGCTGATCGGGCCGAGCGGCTGCGGCAAGAGCACCCTGCTGCGGCTCGTGGCCGATCTCGACGCGCCGAGCGCCGGCACGGTGTCGGTCTTCGGCAAGACGGCGAAGCAGGCTCGGCTCGACCAGGACTACGGCATCGCCTTCCAGCAGGCCGGGCTGCTGCCCTGGCGCACGGTCGCGGCGAACATCGCGCTCCCCCTCGAGCTGCACAAGGCGCCGGCATCCGCTCGCCGGTCGCGCGTGGCCGAGCTGCTCGCGCTTGTCGGCCTCGAGGACTTCGCCGGCCACTACCCCGACCAGCTCTCCGGTGGCATGCAGCAGCGCGTCGCGATCGCGCGGGCGCTGGCCGAGAAGCCGCGGCTGCTGCTCATGGACGAGCCGTTCGGGGCGCTCGACGAGATGACCCGCGAGCGCATGCAGACCGAACTCGTGCGGCTGAGCGCCGAGACCGGCGCCGCGGTCTTGTTCGTCACACACTCGATCCCCGAGGCGGTGTTCCTCTCTGATCGGGTGGTCGTGATGTCGCCGCGGCCTGGGCGCGTCACCCGGGTCATCGAGCTCGCCCTCGGGCCGGCGGCCGAGCGCGGCGAGCGACTGCGCGAGTCAACGGACTT
>NZ_JBLRDT010000153.1:0-6124 GCF_057512245.1 Gryllotalpicola sp. CP2-P1 | reverse complement strand
CACCGTCGGGATCGCGGAGCCCGTGCGCGGCGAGAAGTGGTCGCCGGGCGTGATGGCGTGGATGACGTGGTCGAGGCGGCTCATCGCAGCGCACCCCGATTGGGGCGAGGGGGATTCGGGCGAGAGGGGTTCGCGCGAGAGGGCAGCGGCGCGGGTGCCGGGGCCGCCAGGGCGAGCTCGGGCCTCTCCGCCGCATCCCGCACCATCGCGCCGATGCAGGCGCCGGCGACGATCCACAGCAGTGACGCCTGACCGGCCACCCAGTAGAGGTCGAACTGCGCCTGCGTGAAGCGGGCGAGCACGACCGCGGCGCCGACGGTGCCGTACATCGGGTCGATGCGCAGCAGGACCCAGCTGGACCCCGCGAACATGGCGAAGAAGCCCAGCAGGCCGACGACACCGACGCAGGTGAGCACCTCGAGCTCGGCGTTCGGCGGCTGGAAGCTCACGCCGAAGGTGCTCGTGTACCACCACCGCAGGCCGACGCCGAAGATCGGCGAGCTGTGCCAGACGTCGATCGACTGCGCGTACCAGGCGAGGCGCTGGTAGGCGGAGTTGAACTGGTTGCCCGACGCCAGCTGCGAGCTGACCTGCTGCCAGACGAGGAACACGATGGGAACGCCCGCCGCCCAGATCGCCCGGCGCGCCCACCGCCCGATCGCCGGCGAGCGCAGGCTGACGATGAACACCCCGACAAGCGCGCCGACCATGCCCTGCCGCGACTGCGAGGCGGCGACGCCGATGCCCGAGCACAGCAGAACGAGGTTCGAGAACCACCCGGGCCAGTCGAGCCACCGTGGCCGCGCATACGCGATGACGAGCGCGGCGGCGAGCATGCCGCCGATGGTGTTCTTGTGCAGATCGCCGAGATAGACGGCCTGGAACGCACCGGTCGACGTGAAGCTCTGCAGGGTGATGACACCGGCGGCGACACCGATCGCCGAGCAGGCGAGGCCGTAGAGACCGAACGCGGCCTTGGCCCGGCCCTCACGGGCGATGACGAAGCCGACGACGAGGCTGCCGATCACGAGGAACAGCTCGTGCGCCCACTCGATGTAGTTGGCCGAGAACCGGTTGAGGATGAGCGTCGGCAGGATCACGACGAGGTATGCGAGGCCCGCCCAGATCAGCGGCTGCAGCGCGACGCCGCCGCGCCCGCGCAGCTTGATCAGGGCGGCGACGGATGCCGCAGCGAGCACGAGGTCCGCGAACGAGAGCACCCCGCCGGCCCGCATGGTGGCCAGCGTGGCGGGCATCGCCAGCACCGGGATCAGGGCGAGATCGACCGCGGCGAGGCCGATGAGCAGGATCACCGCGGCGCCGGCGAGCGACCACGGGCCGAGGCCGGCGGCCGCCAGCCCGAGCCCCACGGCGACGGCGGCGACCGCGGTGACGCCCGCCACAGCCGGAAGGCGCCGACGCGCTGCGGACAGGGCATCGCCCATGCGCACGCGGGTCGCGACGATCGACATTCGGGGGCCTCTTCGGGTTGGGGCGCGGACTCGGGGAGCGTCCGCGTTGTTGAGCGATCATCAGTTTAGAAAAGTGAGGGATATTCCACGTCCCCCCAAACAGGAGGAATGAGGATGTCTCACTAGACGGTGTGCCGCCGAGACAAGGCCGTCCCGCCAGGCACGGTCACCGACTGCGGCCCGCCGCTTGCATCGAGCGCTGCCAGTCAAGCCGACCCGTTCCCGGGTCAACTCCCAGCGCGCTCGCGAGATCGCGGGCCATCGCCCGCCAGCGGGGAAGAACCCAGTTGGTGGTGACCGCGGCGGTGGTCTTGACGACCTCCGGCAACGGCAGTCGCGAGTGTCCAACCGCCCGATAGAGTTCGACGTTCGTGCGGGTCTCTCGGAAACGGCGCTTCCGCCGCTCTCGCGTCGCAAACCAGCTGGGGTCCGCCACCTCGCGCATCGAGGCCTGTTCGTCGTGGTGCCGCTGCTGAAAGGATCTCCCGGGAGCGAGCACCATCTTTCCTTGACACAACAGCTCCGCCAGAAGCACGACATCGGTTCCACCGCATTCCACCGCATCACGTGTCCTGCGTAGCGCTGCTGTCCGGATCACCCCGTACATGGCGTGCGACGCCTGGCTGCGCAGCATGTTGCCGACGCGCTCATGGGCGCTGTCGGCGTCCATTCCCAGGTCTGCGTCATTGAGCGTCTCGTATACGAAACCATCGGCGTCGATCAGCTCGGTCCGTGGGCACGCGAACACCGCAGCCGGCCCTGCCTCGTCGAGCACCGCCACCGTCTCGCTCGCAAAGTCCGGCAACTTGACATCATCGGCAGCCATCCAGCTGAACAGCTCGGTGTTGCACAGCCTGCTCACTTCACGGAAGTTCCAGATCGCACCATTGTTGACAGGGCTGCGCCGATAGTCGATACGGCTGTCAGCAGCCGCTGCTGCACGACAGTAATCCTCGGTTCCATCCGATGACCCGTTGTCAGAAATGACGATGCGGATGTCGGCCAACGTCTGCGCTTGCAACGAGGCGACCGCAGCGGGCAGGAATCTCTCCCCGTTGAACACGGGCAGCCCGAAAGTCAATCTGGTCATCGCGCACCCGCTGACAACAAGAGCTTTCCGACGTGAAAGGCCTCTGCGTAGCGCGACTGCGCCTCGACGCCGCGAAGCCGGAGGACGCTGCGAAAGTACTCTTCATCCCACCAGGCCCGCGAATGCTGGCTCGGGAAATGCTCGAACAGCAGACGTACCTTCCGCTCCACGAGTTCGGAGCGAAGCGGGACATACGCGTTGGGCATCCCCATGTCGCCATCCCACTTGGGGATCTCGTAGTGGAGGATGAGCGGTCCGCGCCAGACGGTGGGCACCAGCGTTCCCAGCAGGCGATGATCCTGATGCGCGTCATCGACGCGAGGGGCAAATATGACGTGCGGGTCGGTGACAGCTGCCCGCAGGTCATGCAGGGCGTCCTTTACTGCGCCCCAATGTTCGGGGAGCCTCGAATCGGGAAGCCCGAGCAGAACGGGCGAGGCAGATACGCCGAAGGCAGCGGCCGCCGAACGCGCTTCGGCCTGGCGGTCGGCTCCGCCCGTGAGCACGAGTGAATGCACTTCAACGTCTTCTCGCTCAGCGAGCGCCAGCAGCGTTCCACCGCACCCGATCTCTATATCGTCTGGGTGGGCGCCGAGCGCGACGACCCGCAGTGGGCCATCGGGAAGCCCGAGGACGGTCATGGACGCGACCTCCTACGTCGCAGCACTCCGTGGAGCGTGAGCCACTCTGCGTCCAGGCGGGAGCGGGCCGTCTCGACGGCCGACACGATGCGACCCGCGACTTCATCGCGGTTGTCAAGCTGACCCTCGACCGCAAGCGCGACCTCGACGGGCTCGAACGTCTCAATGTCGAACGAGGCGGTAGGCAGCCCCAGCCGGTGAAGCGCGGCCACGTGCTTGGCGCTGTAGCCGATCGGAATGACCGGAGTTCCCGCCAGCAGTGACATGACGAGCGTGTGGTACCGGGAGGCCACTGCAACGTCAGCCTCGGCAAGCGCCGCAAGCAGCTCGTGCGGCGTGCTCACGTCAAGATATGTGACGGCCCCATCCCTGAACTGGTCGGCGAGCTCGCGACCCACGACGGCGTCAGCGTCATCGCCGCCCACAACGCGAACCGTGTGCCCGGACCTGCGCAGCGACTCGATGAGACGCCGGCATCTGTCCACATATTGCCTGTGCACCTCGACCGCCTGCGAGCCGTATGCGTCGCGTCTGCGATAGTCCATTACCCCTACGACGACTCCGCCGAGCTTTGGGACGCGCTCCGGCGGCAGCCCGAACACCAGGTCGCCGATGACATCGTCAGCAATTGCTGCGCTGACTCCCATCGACACCATCGCATTGCGCGAGATGTCGTCACGGAACGAACGATACGTGGCCGATCTTCCGGCCTTTCGTGCAAAGAACCGCCCCAGCGCGGTCGGCAACTCCTGAACGCCGATGTCCACCATGAGAAACGGCCTTCGCGCAATGCGTGCCCCAAGAGAGAGCACCCATATGGTGAACGGGAAGCCAAACGGGCCGCTGCCATAGCGCTCGAGCCCACCGGAACCAGCGATCATCACGGCATCGACTCTGAAGCAGGCCGCGAACGAGACGAGCGCTTGGCGCAGCAGCCGCCATGCCGCCCCGACGGGCCCATGGGGCGCTGTCCTCGCACTAAGCCGGCGCGCGCGCACACCGTGTGTCCGTGCTGCCTCCTCTGGGCCGTCGCAGAAGACGATCGGGTCGTACTCTGAGCGGCCGAGCCGCGCGAGCACCGCGGAAAGGGTGGCCTCATTGCCGTAGTTGCCACAGCCGAAGTGCCCGCATACGGCGACCACGGTCCGCCGTCCGGACAGGTCTTTACGCCACGGTTCGATTCCCGATACGGACGCCGATGCGGCAGCGGCTGAGGCTGATGTCATACCTTTCCGGTCCTCTTCTTCTCTATTGCCATGTGTTCGTGGGTTCAGCGGGTCAGCGCATCTGGCAGCGGCTCGACGAGAGACGGCAGCGGCTCGTTGCGGCGCCAGAGCTCCCACGGCGCGTGCCCGCTCGCATGCAGCTCCTCGAGCACGGCGCGCTCCTTCAAGGTGTCCATCGCGGCCCAGAATCCCCTGTACTTGTTGGCCGTGAAGCGGCCGTCGGCGGCCGCGCGCACGACGGCGTTGCCGACGAGGTCCTCGCCGGGGTTCAGGTAGTCGAAGATGCCCTGCCGCAGAACGAAGTAGCCGCCGTTGATCCACATGTCCATGCCCGCGACGGGCTCGAGGCCGGTCATGCCGCCGTCCGGCCCGAAGCCGAGCACGTGGAACGAGTCCGTCGGCTGCACCGCGACGAGGCTGCCCACGTGGTCGGCGGGCAGCTCGGCGATGAAGTCGTTCATGGGGGCATCCGTCACGACATCGCCATAGTTGGCGAGGAAGACCTCGTCGCCCTCGAGGTACGGCCGCACGCGCCGCAGCCGCTCGCCGATCGGGGTGTTGAGGCCGGTGTCGACGAAGGTGATCCTCCAGTCGGAGAAGTCCGAGCTCAGCAACTCGACGTCTGCGCCGCCGTTCGAGAGCACGAAGTCGTTCGAGACCTCCTCGCGGTAGTCGAGGAAGTAGTTCTTGACCGCGGCCGCGCCGTAGCCGAGGCACAGAATGAACTCGGTGTGGCCGTGGCACGCGTACCAGCGCATGATGTGCCACAGGATCGGCCGCTCGCCGACCATCGTCATGGGCTTGGGGGCGGACTGGTTGTCAGCGCGGATGCGCATTCCCAGACCGCCGCAGAACAGAACGACCTTCATGGCATCGCTCCTTTTCGTGGGGGGCGTGCCGCGGCACGGCATGCCTTACGGTGTGTGGTGTGGAGCCCGAATCCCGCCCTGCGCCCGGCTGGCGCGACCGCTGGTCCGGCGACCCCGACGGGGTGGTGGTGCTCGATCTCGGCGAACAGCCGGCGTCCGACTACTTCCCGCGCATCGACGAGCCGACGCCCGACCCCCGCTACCCGACGCGCATGGTCATGGCCGCGTCGAGCGGCCTGCTGCAGCTCGAAGAGGACGCCACCGCCGCAGAGGAGGTCATGGGCGTCGAGCCGGCGGCTCTCGTGCGTCAGGCCGAGGCGAGCGTGGCGGATGCCGCGGCCGCCGGCCTCATCATTCCGGGTGGCCGCGTGCTGCACTACTCGAGCCCGCACGGCGGCAGCTGGCGCGCCCAGCTCGCACCGTTCGGCCTCGTCGAGGTGGCAGACGGGGAAGCCGAGCTGCTCGTCGACGTGCACGGAATGATGCACGACGCCGACCAGAAGGCGGCGCTCATCGAGCGCGTGCGTCACCTCGCCGCGGACGGCGTGCTGCTCATGGTGATCTTCAATGCGACCGCGATCGTGCAGGGCGGCATGTGGAACGCGCTGCGCAACGGCCACTTCGCGTATTACACGACGCCCGTGCTGGTCGAGATGGCGCGCGAGCTCGGACTGGTCGCGATCGGCGGCTGGTCGTACCCGCTCTACAACAACGGAACCACCATGCTCGCCTTCGCCCGCGCGGGCAGCCGCTGGGGCGGGCAGGCGGCGAGCGTTACCGCGCTCATCGAGGCCGAGACGGCTGCCGGCATGCTGGACCCCGTGCG
>NZ_JBLRDT010000152.1:0-6128 GCF_057512245.1 Gryllotalpicola sp. CP2-P1 | reverse complement strand
CTCCGCCGACATCTCGATGCGCGGGCGCGCCCATCGCACCGGGTTCTCGGGGCGGGTGAGGTCGAGCAGCATCCTGACCGCGCTGTCGCCCATCTCGCGGCTGGGCTGGCGCATCGTCGTGAGGGTCGGGCTGATCCAGTGCGCTTCCGGCAGATCGTCGAACCCGATGACGCTCACGTCGTCGGGGATGCGCAGTCCGCGCTCGGCCAAGGCGTTGTAGACGCCGAGGGCCATCGGGTCCGAGCAGGCGAAGATCGCCGTGATGGCCGGGTCGCGATCGAGCAGCTTATGGGTGTCGGCCGCCGCGCGGGCCTCGTCCCACTGGCCGGGCGCCACCGTCACCCGCGTGTCGCCGGCTGCAGCATCGACGGCCGAGCGGAAGCCGTCGACGCGCGCCCGGCTGTAGATGTGGCGCGAATAGCCGGCGATGACCCCCATGTGCCGGTGCCCGAGGGCCAGCAGCTGCTCGGCCGCCGTCCTGCCGGCATCCCAGTTCGCCACGCCGATCGCGGGGATGCCCGCGGGCGGCGCGCTCATCGGCTCGAGCAGCACCATCGGAACGCCGGCTGCGACGAGCGTGCTGAACTGCGGCGATGCCGGGTCGAGCAGCGCACCGACGACACCGACGCCGCGCCTGCGCAGAATGCGGGACGCCCAGTCGGTGTTCGGCTGGGCGAGCGTGATGATGAGGTCGAGATCGGATGCCGCGGCCGCGCTTCCCACGCCGACGAGCACCTGGTTCGCCCACGAGCCCTCGAGGTGCGTCACGACGAGGTTCAGAGCCGTCGACGAGGTGCCCTCGTCGACGGCGGTCTCGACCTTGTTGCCCGGCCGCCTCGTGTACCCGACCGAGTGGACGGCGTCCATCACCTTCGCGCGCGTCTCGGCCGAGACATCCGTGCCGCCACGCAGAACTTTCGAAACTGTGGGAACGCTCGTGCCCGCGGCCTGCGCGACCAGCGACAGCGTCGGTCGGGTGCCGGCAGGCCGTGGGGACATACGGCAAGAGTATTGGCCGCTAACGGTTTTGCAACTCAGCGCGGAAAACGTTTTGCAGCCGCCGCGGGTTCGGTGTATGAAAGGCATCGACTTCCGCAGCGGAGCGGAAGTTTGCGCAACAAAACTCTCACCACCTGTGTCAATGACGACAATCAAGGAGTTTCCACAATGATGCGGAAATCACGAGGCGCGGCGCTGGTCGCGCTCGGCCTGGGGGTCGCGCTCGCGACCGTCGGGTGCGCCGGCAACAGCGGCAGCACCGGCAAATCATCCAACGGGAAGGTCACGCTCACCCTCTGGGAGAACGCGACGGACGGCGACGGCGCCGCGTACTGGAAGAGCGCGGCGGAGGCCTTCCACAAGGCGCACCCGAACGTGACGGTCAAGCTCCAGGCGATCCAGAACGAGGACTTCGACGGAAAGCTGCAGACGGCGCTCAACTCGAACTCGGCCCCCGACATCTTCATGCAGCGCGGCGGCGGCAAGATGCAGGCGATGATCGACGCGGGCTACCTGCAGCCGATCGAGCTCGACGACGCGACCAAGACGGCGGCCGGTGCGGCGCTCGCCTCCGACACGGTCGACGGCAAGGTCTACGCCGTGCCGACCGACACGCAGCCCGAGGGCATCTACTACAGCCAGGACCTGTTCAAGCAGGCGGGCATCACGACGACGTCGACCTCGATGGACGAGCTCAACGCCGATGTCGCGAAGCTGAAGGCCGCGGGCATCACGCCGATCGCGGTCGGTGCCAAGGATGCCTGGCCGGCGGCCCACTGGTACTACAACTTCGCCCTGCGCGAGTGCAGCCAGGACACCATCAACAAGGTCACCAAGTCGCTCAAGTTCACCGACGAGTGCTGGACGAAGGCGGGCGACGACGTCGCAGACCTGCTCAAGACCGACCCCTTCCAGAAGGGATTCCTCACCACCCCGGGTCAGACGGGTGCGGGTTCCTCGGCCGGCCTGCTCGCCAACCACAAGGCGGCGATGGAGCTCATGGGCAACTGGGAGCCCGGCGTCGTCGGCGGCCTGACGCCCAACAAGAAGCCGCTTCCCGACCTCGGCTGGTTCCCGTTCCCGTCGGTGTCCGGCGGCAAGGGTGACCCGAGCGCCCTGATGGCCGGCGGCGGCGGCTACTCGCTGTCGAAGAACGCCCCGAAAGAGGCGACGGAGTTCCTCGAGTTCCTCCTGACGCCCGAGCAGCAGAAGGCCTACGCCACGGCCTTCCAGTCCATCCCCGTCAACAAGGACGCGCAGTCCGTCGTCACCCAGCCCTACAACGTGTCGTCGCTGCAGGCCTTCAACAAGGCGGCCTACACGGTGAACTTCCTCGACACGCAGTACGGGCAGAACGTCGGAAACGCGCTCAACACCGCGGTCGTCAACCTGCTCGCAGGCAAGGGCACCGCGGCCGACATCCCGAAGGACACCAACGCGGCAGCGGCGAAGGGCTGAGTAGTCAGAACATGAGCAGCACCCTGGGTACTGAGGCCGTCGCCGGCGGCCGCTCGCAGGGGACGACTCGCGTCGAGGGCGCGGCTTCGGCCGCGTCCTCGACGCCGCCGGCGCGCAAGCGCCGCAGCCGTGCCCTCATGCGCCTCGAGATCGCCGTCCTCTCCGGCCCCGCGATCATCGTCTTCGTGGGCCTCGTGATCTTCCCGGTCGCGCTGGCCGCCTACTACGGATTCTTCCGGTGGCACGGCTACGGCCCCGCCACGGACTTCGTCGGCTTGAACAACTACAAGCTGATCCTCACCGACCCCGCCTTCCAGCAGGTGCTCTGGCACAACCTGCAGATCGTCGTGCTGTCGCTGGTCATCCAGGGCCCCTTGGCGATCGTTCTGGCGCTGCTGCTGAATCAGAAGATCAGGGGCCGCGCGGTGATCCGCGTGCTGATCTTCGTGCCCTACGTGATCTCTGAGGTCATCGTCGGCACGGGCTTCAGCCTCATGCTGCAGTCGCAGGGGGCGCTCAACGACCTGCTTCACAACATCGGACTCGGCTTCCTCGCGGCCGACTGGCTGAGCGACCCTAACATCGCGATCTGGTCGCTGATGGGCATCATCTCGTGGAAGTACATCGGCTTCGCGGTCATCCTGATGCTCGCCGGTCTGCAGTCCATCCCCGAGGAGCTGTTCGAAGCGGCCGCCATCGATGGGGCGTCCTACTGGCAGATCCAGTGGCGCATCACGCTGCCGCTGCTGGGGCCGACGATCCGGATCTGGGCGTTCCTGTCGATCATCGGCTCGCTGCAGCTGTTCGACCTCGTCTACATCATCTGGGGCCAGTACATCGCCTCGACCGCCGGCACCTCGACCATGGCGACCTACATGGTCGCCCAGGGGCGCACGGCGGGGAACTACGGCTACGGCTCGGCCGTCGCCGTCGTGATGTTCCTCATCTCTCTCATCGTCGCGCTGATCTACCAGCGCTTCGTCCTGCGCCGTGACCTGCAGGGCGCCGTCACCGAAGGAGTGCAGTAATGACCGCCGCGACACCGCAGCCGCGCAGGCTGTTCCGGCGCACCGTCGACCGCGATACGCCGCAGAAGTGGGGGAATCCGGTTACCTACTTCATCGCGCTGCTGCTGATCGCGGTGTGCATCGCCCCCGTGCTCTACATCGTGCTGGGCGGCTTCCGCACCAACTCGCAGTTCACGACGAGCCCGGCCGGGTTCCCGAACCCCTGGGAATTCGGCAACTACCTCACCGTGCTGACCTCGACGACGTTCTGGGGCGAGTTTGCGAACTCGGTCATCGTGGCGGTCGTGAGCACCGCGGGAACCGTCGTCCTCGGGGTGGCCGTGAGCTACGTGATCGCCCGCTACAACTTCAAGGGCAAGGGCGCCATGTACTCGCTGTTCGCCGCGGGGCTGATGTTCCCGCTGGTGATCGCGATCACGCCGCTGTACATCATCATCAAGGATCTCGGCCTGGTCGATAACCTCATGGGCATCGCGATTCCGCAGATCG
This sequence comes from Gryllotalpicola sp. CP2-P1, assembly GCF_057512245.1. Taxonomy (NCBI): domain Bacteria; kingdom Bacillati; phylum Actinomycetota; class Actinomycetes; order Micrococcales; family Microbacteriaceae; genus Gryllotalpicola; species Gryllotalpicola sp. CP2-P1. The sequence continues at coordinate 2,154 of NZ_JBLRDT010000152.1, read as the reverse complement.
CCTTCGGCCTGCCCACGACCGTCATCATCCTGACGCCGTTCCTGCGCGCGATCCCCAACGAGCTGGAGGAAGCGGCGTCCATCGACGGCGCGAGCCGGCTCGGGTTCTTCTTCCGCATGGCCATTCCGCTATCGATCCCGGGCGTGGTGACGGTCGCGATCCTCGGGTTCATCGGCAGCTGGAACAACTACGTGCTGCCGCTGTACATCCTGAACTCGGCCTCCAACTACACGCTGCCGCTCGGAGTGCAGGCCTTCTCGTCCGAGCACTCGACCGACACGGCGAAGGTGCTCGCGTTCACCTCACTGTCCATGCTGCCCGCGCTGATCTTCTTCGCCGTCTTCCAGAAGCGCATCGTCGGCGGCCTGACCGGCGCCGTGAAAGGCTAGGAGTTCCTGTCGCCCCTCACCCACGACGAAAGGCCCCAGGTGCCCCGCGCCCACATCGAGCTCGACACGCATGCCGTCATCGCCCCCGTCAACCGTCGCACCTTCGGCTCGTTCGTCGAGCATCTCGGGCGCTGCGTGTACGACGGGATCTACGAGCCGGGCCACCCGACGGCGAACGCCGACGGGTTCCGCCTGGACGTCGTCGAGCTCGTCAAGGAGCTCGGCAGCACGACGGTCCGCTACCCGGGCGGCAACTTCGTCTCCGGATTCCGCTGGGAGGACTCGGTCGGGCCGCGGGCGACCCGGCCGGTCCGCCGCGATCTCGCCTGGCGGTCGATCGAGACCAACGAGGTGGGCCTCGACGAGTTCGCGCGGTGGCTGAAGCTCACCGACTCCGAGCTGATGCTGGCCGTCAACCTCGGCACGCGGGGCATCCTCGAAGCCCTCGACCTGCTCGAGTACGCGAACCATCCGTCGGGCACGGCGCTGTCGGACCTGCGCATCGCGAACGGGACGCCCGAACCGCACAACGTGCGCATGTGGTGCCTCGGCAATGAGATGGACGGCCACTGGCAGACGGGCTTCATGTCGGCCGACGACTACGGCAAGCTCGCCGCGCGCACCGCGCAGGCGATGAAGACGGCCCAGCCCGACCTCGAGCTGGTCGTGTGCGGCTCGTCGGGCTCGGGCATGCCGCACTTCGGCGACTGGGAGCGCACGGTGCTCGAGCACAGCTACGACTTCGTCGACTATGTCTCGTGCCACGCGTACTACCAGGAGTACGACGGCGACCTCGGCTCGTTCCTCGCCTCCGCGCTCGACATGGACTACTTCATCGACACCGTCGTCGCGACCGCCGACCACGTCGGCTACAAGAAGCGGTCGAGCAAGAAGATCAACCTCTCGTTCGACGAGTGGAACGTCTGGTACCTGCACAAGTCCGATGCCGACGGCGACAACCCGGACCCGGCCGCCGCCGCATCCTCCGAATGGCGCCGTGCTCCGCGCCTGCTCGAGGACGTCTACACGGTGGCGGATGCCGTGGTCGTCGGCAACCTGCTCATGACGCTCCTCAAGCACAGCGATCGCGTGACCTCGGCCTCGCTCGCCCAGCTCGTCAACGTCATCGCCCCGATCATGACCGAGCCGGGTGGCCCGGCGTGGCGGCAGACGACGTTCTACCCGTTCTCGATCACGAGCCGGCTCGCCTCGGGCGAGGTCATCCGGCCCGTGATCGATGCGCCGACGTATGACACGGCACGTCACGGGCGGGCATCCGTCATCGATGCGGTCGCCACCGTCGACGAGGGCCGGGCCGCCGTGTTCCTCGTCAACCGCGACCAGAGCGAGCCCGCGCAGATCACGATCGACGTGCGCGCCCTCGGGGCGACGCGGGTCGCCGAGGCGACCACCCTCGCCGACGCCGACGTGTACGCCCAGAACACCCTCAGCGACCAGAACCGCGTCGTTCCGCGGGCCAACACCACTGCGACGCTCGCCGACGGCGTGCTCGCGATCGAGCTGCCGCCCGTGTCCTGGACGGCGATCGGCTTGGAGTGAGCGCAGGTCGGGAACCGTAGCTGCAGAGCACGAGGGGAGTTCCTGTGAGCGATGAAGCGCGGATACTGCTGATCCGGCACGGCGAGAGCACGGCGAACGTCGCTGCTGCGGTCGCCGAACGCGCCGGAGCAGAGGTCATCGAGGTCGAGGCGCGTGACGCCGACGTCCGCCTCTCCGAGCTGGGGCGCAGCCAGGCGGCGACCCT
>NZ_JBLRDT010000151.1:0-6247 GCF_057512245.1 Gryllotalpicola sp. CP2-P1 | reverse complement strand
CTGCACGACCCCGCGCACGCCGACGGCTTCCGCACGGTCGAGCTGCTCGCGCCACCCGAGCTGCTCGAGGCCGGGCTCGTCGCGATGGATCGCCGGGTCGAGGTGCGTGTGATCGTCGTAGACCGGCACGGCGAGCGCGTCGGGCAGCGGCGGGTAGGAGCGGTCGGATGCCACGCGCTAGACAGCCTCGATACGCGGGAAGAGCGGCTCGAGCTCGCCGACGACGGTGCCCGGCTTCAGCTGGCCCCACTCGCCGGCCGCGCGCAGCGGCTGCTCAGCGAGGGCCCCCAGCGAGTCCTCGACGCCGAGCGCCGACCACAGCTTCGGCGTCGCCTTCGTCAGCACGGGCGAGAGCAGCACGGCGAGAGCGCGCAGGCCCTCTGTGGCGGTGTACAGCACGGTCGCGACGCGGTCGCGCGTGGCCTCGTCCTTCGCGAGCGCCCACGGCTCCTGCTCGGTGATGTAGCCGTTCAGCGCGTCGACGATCTTCCACACCGCGGCGAGCGCGTCGTGGATCGCGAAACGCTCCATCGCGGCGTCGGCCTCGAGTGCGGCCGCGCCAACGGTCGTCTGCACGGCGAGATCGGCGGCCTCGTCGGCGACCGGCTGCGGCACGACGCCGTCGAAGTAGCGCTTCACCATCGCGATCACGCGCGAGGCGAGGTTCCCGAAGCCGTTCGCGAGCTCGGCCTGGTAGCGCGCCGCGAGGTCCTCCCACGAGAACGAGCCGTCCTGCCCGAAGGAGATCGCGCGCATGAAGTAGTAGCGGAAGGCATCCGACCCGAAGGTGTCCGTGATCTCGTTCGGCGCGATGCCCGTCAGCTTCGACTTCGACATCTTCTCGCCGCCGACGAGCAGCCAGCCGTGGCCGAACACGCCCGCGGGAACGGGAAGACCGGCGGCGAGCAGCATGGCCGGCCAGATGACGGCGTGGAAGCGCAGGATGTCCTTGCCGACGATGTGGCGGGCGGGCCAGCGGCGCTGGAACTGCTCGTCGTCCTCCCCGTAGCCGATCGCCGTCGCGTAGTTCAGCAGCGCGTCGACCCACACGTAGAGCACGTGCTTCTCGTCCCAGGGGATCGGGATGCCCCAGTCGAAGCTCGAGCGCGAGATCGAGAGGTCGTTGAGCCCCTGCGAGACGAAGGCGACGACCTCGTTGCGCGCGCTCTCGGGCTGCACGAAGTCGGGCTGCGACTTGTAGAGGTCGAGCAGCTGCTGCTGGAACGCGCTCATGCGGAAGAAGTAGTTCTTCTCCTGCAGGAGCTCGAGCGGGCGGCCGTGGATGGCGCAGACCTTCTGCCCGGCATACTCGCCCGCGCCCTCGACGATCTCGGACTCGGGCTTGAACTCCTCGCAGCCGACGCAGTACAGCCCTTCGTACTCGGCCTCGTAGATGTGGCCGGCCTCGCGCAGCTTCTCGATGAAGAGCTTCACGCGGCGCTCGTGCCGCTCGTCGGTGGTGCGGATGAAGTCGTCGTTGGCGATGTCGATCGTCTCGAGCAGCGGCTTCCACGCGGTCTCGACGAGCCGGTCGGTCCATTCCTTGGGGCTCGCGCCGTTCGCGGTCGCGGTGCGCAGGATCTTCTGGCCGTGCTCGTCGGTGCCCGTGAGCAGCCAGGTGTCGTCGCCCGCCTGACGGTGCCAGCGCGTCATGACATCGGCCGCAACCTCGGTGTAGGCGTGGCCGATGTGCGGCACGTCATTGACGTAGAAGATGGGCGTGGTCAGGTAGAACGAGCGGCCGTCTGGCATGCGTTAAATCCTAGGGGCGGATGCCGCTGCGCCTGCGCCGTCCCTGATGAGGTTACGTTTCGCCCGCCGATCCTTATCCAAGACACCGGCTTTGTCATCGTGGCACCCGGGATGCCCGGCCTATTGTCGCGGTGTGAGCACTCCGAACGAACCCCACGAGGCCCCCGCGCCCGGGGCCGCCCCCGCGCCGGCTCCCGCCGCTGGCACCTATTACTCGGCCCAGCCGGTCGTCGACCGGGCTCAGCTGCCGCCCTTCAACGTGATGGCGCTCATCACCTTCATCGGCGCCTTCATCATTCCCGTCGTCGGCATCGTGTGCGGGCACATCACCCTCGCCGAGTACCGCAAGGGGCTGCCCGAGCGCGGCCGGGAGTATGCGAAGGCCGGCCTCATCCTCGGTTACATCTTCACCGCGCTCTGGCTCGTGCTGATCGTCGTGTGGATCGTCTTCGCGTTCACGCACTTCGGCGGTGCGAGCGACGGCGTCTACCGCCAGGGCGGCTTCGGCGGGAACCGCAACTTCCCGATTCCCACGCCGCGGGTCACGCCCTACGGCGGCCAGGGGAACTAACGCGCGCGCAGAGCCGCCTCGTAGAGCTCGCGGCGCGACAGCCCGGTCTCGCCGGCGACCTCGGCCGCGGCATCCTTCAATCGCGTGCCGCCCGCGACCCGCTCGAGGACATCGGCGACGCCGCTCTCGAGCGACACGACCTTCTCGGCCGCGCCTTCCGTGACGATCACGATCTCGCCGCGCACACCGCCCGCGGCCCAGGCGGCGAGCTCGGCGGCGGTGCCGCGGCGCACCTCCTCATGCAGCTTGGTGAGCTCGCGCGCGACGACGACGCGGCGATCGTCGCCGAAGAAGCGGGCGATGTCGGCGAGGGATGCCGCGAGGCGGTTCGGGGACTCGAAGAACACCAGCGTGCGGCGCTCGTCGGCGAGCGCCGTCAGCAGCTTGGCCCGCTCCCCCTCCTTCCGGGGCAGGAAGCCCTCGAATGCGAAGCGGTCGGTGGGCAGCCCCGAGAGGGCGAGCGCGGTCAGCACCGCGGACGGGCCGGGCAGCGCCGTCACCGTGACGCCGGCGGCGATCGCGGCCTGCACGAGGTGGTAGCCCGGGTCGCTGACGGTCGGCATGCCGGCATCCGAGATCAGCAGCACGTCGCTCGCACGCGCGAGCTCGACGAGGTCGCCCGAGCGGTCGCGCTCGTTGTGGTCGTGCAGGGCGATGAGCCGTGGCCGGTTCTCGACGCCCAGGCCCTGCAGCAGCCGCTGCGCCACCCGCGTGTCCTCGGCGGCGACGAGCTCGACCGAGGCCAGCGTGTCGACCAGCCGCCGCGTCGCGTCGCCGAGGTTTCCGATGGGCGTCGCGGCGAGGATGAGCATGCCCACGAGCCTATGCCGCGCCCAGATCGGCCATCGAAGGCCCGAGTACCATGGCGCGGGTGAGCCAGCCCGCCGACCCGGACGCCGCAGACGCCGAGTTCGACGAGATCGTCGATTCCTCCCGGCACGCGGAGCGACCAGAGCCGCCCGAGGAGCCCGAGCCGACCGGCACCCGCCTCGACAGCTGGTGGGCCGCACGCCTCGCGACGCCGCTCGGCCGCCGCCTCTGGGACTGGGGCGGACCGATCGCCGTCACCCTGCTCGCCGCCGCGCTGCGCCTCTGGCACCTCGGCCTGCCGCACTCGCTGGTCTTCGATGAGACCTACTACGTGAAGGACGCGTGGACGCTCTCGCACCTCGGCTACGAGGGCGCCTGGGTGGCGAACGCCGACCAGGACTTCAACGCGGGCAACGCGAGCGGCTGGTCGGCGAAGCCCGAATTCGTCGCCCACCCGCCGCTCGGTAAGTGGATCATCGCCCTCGGCGAGCACCTCACCGGCATCGACAGCTCGGTCGGCTGGCGCCTGTCGACCGCCGTGGCCGGCATCCTCGCCGTCGTGCTCGTCATTCTGATCGCCAAGAGGCTGTTCCACGGCTCGACGCTGCTCGGGTGCATCGCGGGCCTCTTGATGGCTGTCGACGGCAGCGCGATCGTCATGAGCCGCGTGGCACTGCTCGACAACTTCGTGATGCTCTTCGCGCTGCTCGGCGTGGGCGCGGTGCTGCTGGATCGTTCCTATCGCGACCGGCGGATTCGCCGCCTCACGGGCGCCGATTCGCCACCGCCGGGCTCCGCCCAGCGAGACGCGAAGCGTCTGCCTGGCCCGGTGCTGTGGCGCCCCTGGCTGCTCGCCGCCGGGCTCGCCTTCGGCCTGTGCGCGGGCGTCAAGTGGTCGGGCTTCTACTTCCTCGCGGTGTTCGGCGTCTACTCCGTGCTCTCCGACTTCGTGGCCTACCGGAAGGCGGGGTTCCTCGCCCCGACGGAGGGCCTCGCCCAGGCCGTCGTCAGCTTCGTCACGATGGTGCCGATCGCGATCGCGACCTACATCGCGGCGTGGTCGGGCTGGCTGTTCACGAGCGGCGGGTGGGACAGGCACTGGGTCGAGGCGAATCCCGGGCAGAACGCCTGGCACGGGCTGCTGTCGTGGGTGCCGTACTGGGCGCAGAACCTCTGGCACTACAACACCGAGCTCTACGGCTATTCGATCAACCTGCACGCGACGCATCCGTACCAGTCGAACTCGCTGTGGTGGACGCTCATGCTGCGGCCGACGAGCATGTTCTACCAGTCGATCGGAACGGGCCAGAGCGGGTGCACGGCGGCCCAGTTCGGGTGCGCGCGGGCGATCACCGACCTCGGCAACCCGTTCATCTGGTGGGCCGGCACGCTCGCGCTGCTCGGGCTCGTCTACGTGCTGATCCGGCACCGCGACTGGCGCGCGGGGCTGCTGCTCACGGCGGTCGGCGCCGGGTGGCTGCCGTGGGTGATCCTGTACCACGGGCGCACCATCTTCACCTTCTACGCCATCGCCTTCGAGCCGTACCTGATCCTCGCGATCGTCTATTTCGTGGCCAAGGTGCTCGGCCGCCCCTCGGATTCCACGTACCGCCGCACCCGCGGCATCGCGAGCGTCGCCGCGTACCTCGCGATCGTGCTCGCGGCGAGCGCGTTCTTCTGGCCGATCTGGTCAGGCGTGCAGACCTCGTATGAGTTCTGGCGCGCCCACATGTGGCTGCGCAGCTGGATCTAGGGCCGGGGCGCGGATGCCTGCGGGCGGCGATCTCAGGGCCGCCGATGGAGCCCCGCGGGACGACCCGTAATGCGCCTCTGGCCACGAGTTCCAACACCTAGGGTCGTCTCGCGGTCTGCGCTCTTCGTGGGACGACCCGTCGTGCGCGAATCCGCGACGAGAGCGGCATCACGGGTCGTCTCGCGGACGCCGACCTCGCCGAGGCCCGCGCGTCGGGGCATCCTGCACCGTTAACCTGTGGGGCAAGTAACCTGTGGGGCAAGCTCGCGCATCGGGTGAGCTCGCTTCTGGGCGTGGAGCCCCTCCTCTCGCGCGCCGTGCGCGAGAGTTGGTGCATGCCCCGCAAGATCATCCTCGACTGCGACCCCGGCCATGACGACGCGGTCGCCCTGCTGCTCGCGCAGGCGCACCCCGCGATCGAGCTGCTGGCCGTCACGACGGTCGCGGGCAACCAGAGCCTGCCCAAGGTGACGCACAACGCGCTCGGCATCGCAACGCTCGCCGGCATCACCGCGCCGATCGCGGCCGGCGCCGACGGGCCGCTGCAGCGCTCGGCCGAGTTCGCCGCCGACATTCACGGGGATTCGGGCCTCGACGGGGTCGTGCTGCCCGAGGCATCCGTCGCCCTCGACGCCCGCAATGCCGTCGACCTCATCGTCGAGCTCGTCATGACGCACGAGCCGGGCGAGATCACGCTCGTGCCGACCGGGCCGCTCACCAACATCGCACTCGCGGTGCGGCGCGAGCCCCGCATCGTCGAACGGGTCCGCGAGGTCGTGCTCATGGGCGGCGCGGCGCACCTCGGCAACCTCACTCCCGTCGCGGAGTTCAACATCGCGTTCGACCCCGAGGCGGCGGCAGAGGTCTTCGAGGCCGGCTGGCGCGTCACGATGGCCGGGCTCGACGTCACCCACCAGGCGCTGGCGACGCCCGAGGTCGCCGAGCGGATCACGGCCGTCGGCGGACCGAAGGCCGAGTTCATGACCGATCTGATCGCCGAATACGGCCGGCGCTACTCGGATGTGCAGGGCTTCGACTCCCCGCCGGTGCACGACCCGGTCGCCGTCGCGATCGTCATCGACGAGGAGCTCGGTGGCGGCCACGTCGAGCTCAGGCGCGCGCCGATCGCCGTCGAGACGAAGGGCGAGCACACCACCGGCATGACCGTCGTCGATCTGCGGCCGTGGGTGCAGCGCGACGTGCCGACCGCGGTCGCCCTCGGCCTCGACGCCGACTGGTTCTGGGGGCTCGTGACCGACGCGGTGCGCTGAGCGCGGCGGCGGCGCCCGCGGCATCCCCCGCTCTCTAAACTGGGCGGGTGGCAGAGACGGGCGTGACCGAGCCGCGCGAGATCGGAGAGC
>NZ_JBLRDT010000150.1:0-6274 GCF_057512245.1 Gryllotalpicola sp. CP2-P1 | reverse complement strand
GCGCGGCCCGGCACCCCTGAGGCGTCGAGCGCGCGGGCGGCGAACCGCACCTCGGCGATCGCCTGGTCCGGGTAATCCGCCTGCTTCACCCCGCGCAGCTCGGTAGCGGTGTACGTGTTGAAATCGCAGTAGCCGCAGCGCACGCGACAGAACGGCACATGCAGGTAGACGCCGAAGTCGCGCGCCTCGGCACCTATGCCTGCCTGCGCGGGCAGACGGCCGTCCTCAGGTGCGGGGTCGCCGAGGGGAAGAGCGGACGGCACGGTCAGTCGGCCGCGTTGATGGGGTGCAGCGCGCGCAGGTACTTCGCCGTGATGCCCTTGCGCACCTGGGCGTACACAGGCGCGAGCAGTCGCCAGCCGAACGAGGCGGGGCGCGAGAAGCTGCGCACCGTGAGCCACACCGAGTCGTCGTCGCGGTGCTCGAGGATGAAGGCCTCCTCGCCGCTCGCCGGATGCCCGTGCAGCGTGCCGTAGGCGAAGCCGACGCGGTTCGGGTCGTCGATGACGTAGACGACGCGCACGGGCGCGTCGACGGTGATCGGGCCGACCTTCGTGCGGAGAACCGCCGACATGCCATTCGCGATCAGCGGCTCGCCCTCGTCGTTGTAGACCGACTCTGTGCCGCCGACGTCGCGCATGCCGACGGGCGTGCCGTCGTCGCTGTAGCGGATGCCCGCGTACTGCTCCCCCGTGCCGAGGTCGACGTTCGTGACCTTCAGGCCGGCGCCGCGCTGAACGCCCCACGACATCAGGGCCGCCTTCGAGGTCTCCCAGCGCTCCGCGCCGCTGCCGATGCGCACGCTGCGCTCCATCGGCTTGTAGCCCTGCGGCGGGTACTGCAGCAGGTCGAGCGCCTGGGTGCCGCCGATCGCGCCGTAGGTGACCGGCGTCTCGGCTGCGCCGTCGCGACCGCGGCGCTGAGCGCTCACTTGTCCTTGTCCTTGCGCTCGGTGTCACCGGAGAGCGCGGCGATGAACGCCTCCTGCGGGACCTCGACCCGACCGACCATCTTCATGCGCTTCTTGCCCTCCTTCTGCTTCTCGAGCAGCTTGCGCTTGCGGGTGATGTCGCCGCCGTAGCACTTGGCGAGCACATCCTTGCGCATGGCGCGGATCGACTCGCGCGCGATGATCCGGGCGCCGATCGCCGCCTGCACGGGCACCTCGAACTGCTGGCGCGGAATGAGCTCCTTGAGCCGGCCCGTCATCAGCACGCCGTAGGCGTAGGCCTTGTCGCGGTGCACGATCGCGCTGAATGCGTCGACCTGCTCACCCTGCAGCAGGATGTCGACCTTGACCAGGTCGGACTCCTGCTCGCCTGCGGGCTCGTAGTCGAGGCTCGCATAGCCCTGCGTGCGGCTCTTCAGCTGGTCGAAGAAGTCGAAGACGATCTCGCCGAGCGGGATCGTGTACTTGATCTCGACGCGGTCCTCGCTCAGGTAGTCCATGCCGATGAGCGTTCCTCGTCGAGACTGGCACAGCTCCATGATCGTGCCGACATAGTCCTTGGGGGCGAGGATCGCGGCGCGCACCATCGGCTCGCGCACCGAGTCGATCTTCCCCGTGGGGAACTCCGAGGGGTTCGTGACGGTGACGGTCTTCTTGTCCTCCGTCGTGACCTCGTAGACCACGCTCGGCGCGGTCGTGATGATGTCGAGCCCGAACTCGCGCTCGAGGCGCTCGGTGACGATCTCGAGGTGCAGCAGCCCGAGGAAGCCGCAGCGGAAGCCGAAGCCCAGGGCGACCGAGGTCTCGGGCTCGTAGTTCAGCGCGGCATCCGACAGCTTCAGCTTGTCGAGCGCCTCGCGCAGCTCGGGGTAGTCGCTCGCATCGATCGGGTACAGGCCCGAGAACACCATCGGCTTCGGGTCGGTGTAGCCCGCGAGCGGCTCGGTCGCGGGCTTGACCGAGTCGGTCACCGTGTCGCCGACCTTGGACTGGCGCACGTCCTTCACGCCCGTGATCAGGTAGCCGACCTCGCCGACCCCGAGACCCTTGGTGGGCGCCGGCTCCGGCGAGCTCACACCGATCTCGAGCAGCTCGTGCGTCGCGCGCGTGGACATCATCTGGATCCGCTGACGCGGCGTCAGCTTCCCGTCGACCATGCGGACGTAGGTGACGACGCCGCGATAGGCGTCGTACACCGAGTCGAAGATCATGGCGCGCGCGGGGGCGGATGCATCGCCCTTCGGGGCCGGGATGCGCTCGACCACCCTGTCCAGCAGCTCATCAACGCCCGCGCCCGTCTTGCCCGAGACGCGCAGCACGTCGTCGGGGCTGCCGCCGATGAGGTTCGCGAGCTCGGCCGCGTACTTGTCGGGGTCGGCGGCCGGCAGGTCGATCTTGTTGAGCACCGGGATGATCTCAAGGTCGTTCTCGAGCGCGAGATAGAGGTTCGCGAGCGTCTGCGCCTCGATGCCTTGTGCGGCGTCGACCAGCAGGATCGCGCCCTCGCATGCGGCGAGGCTGCGGCTCACCTCGTAGGTGAAGTCGACGTGCCCCGGCGTGTCGATCATGTTGAGCGCGTAGGTCTCGCCGTCGCGCTCCCACGGCATGCGCACGGCCTGGCTCTTGATCGTGATGCCGCGCTCGCGCTCGATGTCCATGCGGTCGAGGTACTGGGCGCGCATGGCGCGCTCCTCCACGATGCCGGTCAGCTGCAGCATCCGATCGGCGAGCGTCGACTTGCCGTGGTCGATGTGCGCGATGATGCAGAAATTGCGGATGCGGGCCGGGTCCGTTGCTGCGGGCTCTAGGGCCGCCTGGGCTCGTGGTGACATGTCACCGACGATTCTCGCAGACTCGCCTTCGAATCTCAGATCTGCACGGGCAGGCGGCTGAGGCCCTCGAGAAGCGCCTCGGTGGGGCTCGCCGCGCACACGCGGATCCAGCCCTCTCCGGAGGGCCCGAAGGCGCTGCCCGGCGCGACGGCCACGCGCTTCTCGAGGACCAAGCGCTCTGCCCAGCTCTGGACGTCGCCCTCGCCGACGTCGTGCGAGACATCCACCCAGAGATAGAACGCGCCCTCTGGCTCGTAGTGGCGGATGCCGCGCTCGCGCAGCAGCGCCGTCGCCTGCGCGACGTTGTCGCGGTAGTGCCGGGCCGCGGCGGCGACCGCGTCCTGCGGGCCGGTGAGGGCCGCGATGCTCGCGTATTGGGCGGGCGCGTTGATGCAGCTGATCGAGCCCTCCTGCACGCGGCGCAGCACGTCGCCGAGACCGGGCGGCGTGACCAGGTAGCCGGCGCGGATGCCCGTCATGGCGTACGTCTTCGAGAGCGAGAACACCGACAGCACGCGATCGTCGTCGTCGAGGCTCGCGATGCTGATGTGCGGCCTGCCGTGGGCGAAATACTCGTAGACCTCATCGCTGATCACCCACAGGTCGTGGCGCTTGGCGAAGGCGAGCAACTCGCGCAGCGTCCCCTCGGGGAAGACCACGCCGAGGGGGTTGGAGGGCGAGTTGATGAGCAGGGCGCGCGTGCGGCGCGTGACGAGCTTCTCGAGGTCGGATGCCTGAGGCAGGAACCCGTGCTCCGGCCGGAGCGGGTAGCGCACGGGCACTGCGCTGTGCATGCGCGCCGCCATCGGGAACGTCGTGTAGCCGGGGTCTGGCACCAGGATCTCGTCGCCGGGGTCGAGCACCAGACCCTGGGCCTGATACAGCGCCTGCGTCGCGCCGACGGTGCTCCACACCTGCTCGACATCGACCTCGATGCCGTTGACGGCCCTGAGCTTCTCGACGACGGCCGCGCGGAACTCCGGAATGCCGCCGTTCGGCGTGTAGTCCGTGAAGCCGTCGGCCCACGCGCGCTCCGCTGCGGCCGCGATGTGCGGGGCCGGCTCGGCATCGGGCTCGCCGATGGCGAGCATGATCACGTCGGGGAGGCCGTGAGCCGCGTCGAAGACACGGCGGATGCCCGACGCGGGAACGTCGGCGATGTGGTGGGCGAGCTCTGGCATGCCTCCGAGGCTATCGGGGGCCTCTGGTAGCATGAGTGGTCGACTTCCGCACGTGTCCCACACGCGTGCGAATCGCCGCCGGTGCCCCTCTACCACCTGGTGGCCTTTCATCAGTCCGTTCGAACGAAAGAACACGCAAGTGGCAAACATCAAGTCGCAGCTCAAGCGCATCAAGACCAACCGCAAGGCCGAGGAGCGCAACAAGGCCGTCAAGAGCGAGCTCAAGACCCTCGTGCGCAACACCCGCACCGCCGTCGCCGCGGGCGACGCCGAGAAGGCCGCCGCTGCTCTCAAGGCCGCGTCGAAGAAGCTCGACAAGGCCGTCAGCAAGGGCGTCATCCACAAGAACCAGGCCGCGAACCGCAAGTCGGGCCTGGCCAAGCTGGTCAACTCGCTCTAGGCGACTGCTTCACGAAGGGGCCCCGCTTCGGCGGGGCCCCTTCGTATGCCCGGGCTCAGTCGCGCCCCTTCGCGCTCACGATGCGCACCAGCCGCTCGAGCGCGAACACCGGGTCGCGGCCGCCGCCCTTGACCTCGGCGTCGGCCGCCGCGAGCGCCTGGATCGCCGCGACCAGTCCCTGCTCGTCCCACCCCTGCAGCTCTTCGCGGGCGCGCTTGACCTGCCAGGGCGACAGACCGAATTTGCTGGCGAGCTGCCCGTCGGCGCCACGGGAGCCCTTGAGCTTGGCCATCGTGCGCACCTTGCTGGCGAATGCGGCGACCATGGGCACGGGGTCCGCCCCGCTCGCGAGCGCGTGCCGCAGGGTGACGAGCGCCTCGCCGTAGCGCCCCGCGATGGCCGCGTCCGCGACGGCGAAGGAGTTCACCTCGACCCGGCCGCCGTAGTAGCTGTCGACGACCTTCTCGTCGATCTCTGCGGAGCTGTCGCTGATGAGCTGCTGGCACGCCGAGGCGAGCTCGGCGAGATCGTCGGCGAAGGCCGAGACGACCGCGCGCAGAGCCGGCGGCGTGATGCGCTTGCCCGCTCGGCGGAACTCATCGCGGGCGAAGTCGAACTTGTCGGAGTCGCGCTTGAGCTCGGCGCAGACCACCTCGATTCCGCCACCGCGGCCCGCCCTGATCTCGTCGAGCAGCTTCTTGCCGCGCACTCCCCCGCCGTGCCGCAGCACGAGCACCGTGCTGTCGTCAGGAGCGGCGAGATACTCGAGCGTCTCGACGATGAACGCGTCGGAGGACTTCTCGACGTTGCTCGCGCGAATGAGCCGGGGTTCGCCGAAGAGCGACGGACTCGCCAGCGTCACGAGCTCGCCCGGCGCGTAGTCGCCCGCATCGAGGTCGCTGACCTCGAGACTCGGGTCGGCGGCCTTGAGCTGGTCGCGCAACGCACGTATGGCGCGATCGGCGAGCACCGTCTCGGTGCCTGACACCAGCACGACGGGGGCGGGTCGCACCTCGCCCCAGCTCAGCTGCGGGATCGCGGTCTTCGCGGCCACTCGTCCTCCTTGTTCGTCCAGCCTACCGGCGCGCGGGCACCCACAGCGCGCCGCCCGACGGGTGCTTCTGCGACCACAGCGCCAGTCGGCCGGCGCGCGCGGTCACGAGCAGGGTTCCCTCGAGGTCGGTGCGGGCGACCTGGGTGCCGGCCGCTCGCAGCAGGTCGAGCGCCGTCGCCGTCGGGTGTCCGTACGAGTTCCCGCTGCCGCACGAGATCAGCCCGAGCCGCGCATGCAGAACCCCGTAGAGCCGGGCGCTCTGGTCCGCGCTGCCGTGATGCGCGACCTTCACCACGTCGACCGGGCCCAGGCCGCCGTCGCCGAGCAGGGCGTTCTGTGCCTTCTCGTCGAGATCGGCCAGGAACAGCATCCGCGCCCCTTGGCCGTCGACCTCGAGCGTCACCCCGCCCTCGTTGCTCGTGGACATGCCGGGGTGCGCTCCGTCGGGCCAGAGCACCTGCCATCGCAGCGCACCGAGTGACCCCTGATCGCCGCGCACGCCGAAACGGATCGCGACGCCGTGCTCGCGCAGCTCGCGGACTCGCCGGGCAGCCGCCGGGTCGTCGGGCGGAGGGGTGCCGATCACGGCCGTGCCGGTCATGTCGGCGACGGCGTCGAGGCCGCCGACATGGTCGGCGTCATAGTGCGTCAGCACGAGCAGCGCGAGGTGGCGGATGCCCAGCAGGTCGAGGCACCTGGCCAGCGGCTCGGGCTCAGGGCCGGTGTCGATGAGGGCGTAGCTTGCGCCCGACTTCAGGACGACGGCGTCGCCCTGCCCGATATCGCACAGCCCGACGACCCAGTCACGCGGCATGGCGGCGCGCGCGGCGACCGCCGGGCCGGCCTGCAGCGCGAGCG
>NZ_JBLRDT010000015.1:0-25543 GCF_057512245.1 Gryllotalpicola sp. CP2-P1 | reverse complement strand
AGTGGGGTCGGGGCGATCGCGCCCGGGCCGGAACGCTGGGGCATGTGCGGCCGCCTCACCGCCTGGCCGCTGTGACCGGCGCGCCTCCGCTCGGCTGATCTCGCCACGCGCCGGCGTCAGACCACGCCGGCGCGCTGCGCGAGCCCCTGCACGAAGGCGGCCTGGCCGGCGTGCTGCCAGTCGTCGCCGAGCACCGAGATCAGCCGCACGCCGAGCGTCACGGGCGGGTCCCACGAGGTGTCGACGACGCGGTCGAGGTCCTCGCCGCTGAGGCCCTGCACATACGCCACGGTCGCGTCGTGCACGGCGTCGTGATAGCCGAGCAGCAGCTCGGGCGCCGCCACGACCGAGGCGACCTCGGCGCTCGTGTGGCCGTAGCCCGTCGACTCGCGCGGCAGCGGCAGGGCGAAGCGATCGGCCCACCCGTCGAACCACACCTCGCCGGTGCCGGCGACGTCGGCCACCTGCGCGTCCTGGCCGCGGCTCAGGTGCCAGACGAGCCAGGCGATGGTGTTCGCCTCGGGGTCGGCGCGGTAGCCGAGCAGCTCGGCGCTCGCCCCCTCGACGACCCGGTGGACGATGCCGCGGATGCGGCCGAATGCGTCGATCAACAGCTCGCGTTGTTCCATACCCCCACGCTAGGCGGGGCGGATGCCTCAGGCCAGGGCCGTGGCCAGGAAGCCGTTCACCTTCTCCCATGCGTCGTTCGCGGCATCCGCGTTGTACGCATGCGTGTTCGTGTCGTTGAAGAACGCGTGCCCGGCGCCGGGGTACACGGTCGCCTCGAAGTCGACGCCCGCTTCCGACATGCGCTGCTCGACCTCGGGAAGGCCCGAGATCAGGCGCTCATCCTGCTCGCCGTAGAAGGCGCGCACCGGGCACGCGAATCCGTCGTACTCGGTCGCCTGCGGCGGCGCGCCATAGAACGGGGCGGCGGCCCGCACCCGATCGTCGGCCGCGGCGAGCGCGAAGGAGTAGGTGCCGCCGAAGCAGAAGCCCGTCACCGCGATGCGGCCGGCAATCGCGGGCTGCGCCTCGAGCCAGTCGACCACCTTCTTCAGCGCGCCCACGGCCCACGCACCGTACTCGGGCTGGTTGAGCGGCGCCATCTTCTCGCGCATGAGGGGCTGCACCCGCGTGCGCTCCTCTTCATCGGCGCTCTCGCGCAGGCGCTCGAGCTCGCCGCCGACCTCGGGCGTGATGCCCGCGTGGCTCAGAATGTCGGGGGCGACGACGATGTAGCCCTGCGCCGCGAAGCGGTCCGCGACGTCCTTGATGTGGTCGACGAGCCCCCAGATCTCCTCGATGACGATGAGGCCGCCCTTCACCTCGCCCGCGGGGTGTGTGACGTACCCGGTGAAGTCGCCGAATTCGATGGTGTGCCCGTGTAGTTCGCTCATGCTAACTATCCTCGCCCGATTCCAGATGGATTTCCTATGCCGCGGCGCCGACGTCCTTGGCTGCGCCGGTCGCGCCGCCCCGCCGCCTCAGCCGCGCTCGAGCGCCTGGAGGACGTCCGCGACGAGGTCGTCGACGCTCTCGATCCCGACCGACAGCCGCACGATGCTCTCGGGTACGGCGAGGGGCGTTCCCTTCACCGAGGCGTGGGTCATCTCGCTCGGGTAGCCGATGAGCGACTCGACCCCGCCGAGCGACTCGGCGAGCTGGAACACGCGGGTCGATTCCGCGAAGCGACGTGCGGATTCCTCACCGCCGGCGAGCGCGACGGAGAGCATCCCCCCGAAGCCCGACATCTGCCGCGCCGCCAGCTCGTGCCCCGGGTGCGAGGCGAGCCCCGGGTGGTACACCCGCTCGACGCGCGGGTGCCCGTCGAGCGCCTCGGCCACCGCCTGCGCGTTCGCCGAGTGCTGCCGCATCCGCAGCTCGAGGGTCTTGATGCCGCGGGTCGTGAGGAAGGCGTCGAGCGGGGCCGAGACCGCGCCGACGGCGAACTGCTGGAAGGTGATCGCCTGCAGCAGCTCGTCGCGCCCTGGTGCCACGACGACGGCGCCGCCGATCACGTCGGAGTGGCCGCCGAGGTACTTCGTGGTCGAGTGCACGACGATGTCGGCGCCGAGCGAGATCGGCTGCTGCAGCGCAGGGCTTGCGAAGGTGTTGTCCACCACGGCGAGCGCGCCGGCCGCCCGTGCGAGCTCGGCCAGCTGGGCGATGTCGCTGATCTTCATGAGCGGGTTGCTCGGCGTCTCGACCCACAGCAGCCGGGTGTTCTCCACGGCGAGCGCGGCGCGCACGGCATCCGCATCGCCCAGGTCGACGGTCGAGAGGCGCACGCCCCACGCGCCGTAGATCCGGCTGATCAGCCGGTGCGTTCCGCCGTACGCGTCGCCGCCGAGCACGACATGGTCGCCGGGGGCGAGCGTCGCGCGCAGCACCGCGTCCTCCGCGGCGAGCCCCGACGAGAACGAGAGCGCCCCTGCGCCGCCCTCGAGCGCGGCGAGCTGCGTCTGCAGCACGTCGCGGGTCGGGTTGCCGGCGCGGCCGTACTCGTAGCCGCCCCGCAGGCCGCCGATGCCGTCCTGCACGAACGTCGACGTGAGGTACACGGGCGGGATGATCGCACCGGTCGTCGGGTCGAACTCCTGCCCCGCGTGAATGGCCCTGGTGGCGAATCCGTCAGTCATGCTCTCTCTTTCTCTCCCGTTGGTCGAGTAGCGCGAAGCGCGTATCGAGACCCTCTGCTTCACTCCCGCTGGTCGAGTAGCGCGAAGCGCGTATCGAGACCCTTCGTTCACGTGCTCAAGAACCTCAGCAGATCCGCGCGCGTCAGCACCGTCACAGGCGCACCGCCGTCGGTGATGAGCAGGGCGGATGTCTCGCCCAGCCGCGCCCGCGCGGTCGCGACCGACTCGCTGATGCCGATCAGCGGCAGTGGCTCGGCGACCACCTTCGCCACCTCGTCGCCGAGCGCCGCCGCGCCGGTGAACACCTGCTCGAGCAGCGTGGCCTCGTCGAGCGCGCCGACGACCTCGCCGAGCACGACGGGCGGCTCGGCCGACAGCACGGGCAGCTGCGAGACACCGTAGGTGCCCATGATCTCGATCGCGTCGTGCACGGTGTCCTGCGGGTGCGCGTGCACGAGCGCGGGCAGCTCGCCGGATTTGCTCGCGACGATGTCGCGCACGGTCTGACCTGCGGCCGGCTCGCTGAACCCGTACGAGCGCATCCACCCGTCGTTGAAGATCTTGCCGAGATAGCCGCGCCCGCCGTCGGGAAGCAGCACGACCACGACGTCGTCGGGGCCGAGGGATGCCGCGACCCGGAGCGCTGCGACCACCGCCATGCCGCTCGAGCCGCCGACGAGCAGCGCCTCCTCGCGCGCGAGGCGGCGGGTCATCTCGAAGGCCTCCCGGTCGGAGACCGCGATCACCTCGTCCGGAACGCTCGGGTCGTAGGCCGGCGGCCAGATGTCCTCGCCGACCCCCTCGACGAGATACGGCCGGCCGGTGCCGCCGGAGTAGACCGAGCCGACCGGGTCGGCGCCGACGATGCGCACGCGGCCGCCCGAGACCTCCTTGAGGTAGCGCCCGGTGCCGGTGATCGTGCCGCCGGTGCCGACGCCCGCCACGAAGTGGGTCACCGCGCCGTCGGTGTCGCGCCAGATCTCGGGGCCGGTCGACTCGTAGTGGCTCCTCGGCCCGTTCGGGTTCGCATACTGGTTGGGCTTGAAGGCGCCGGGGATGTCCCGGGCCAGCCGATCGCTGACGGAGTAGTACGAGTCGGGGTCGTCGGCGGCGACGGACGTGGGGGTGACGACCACCTCAGCACCGTAGGCGGTGAGCACCGCCCGCTTGTCCTCGCCGACCTTGTCGGGCAGCACGAACACGCAGCGATACCCCCGCTGCTGCGCGACGAGCGCGAGCCCGACGCCCGTGTTGCCGCTCGTCGGCTCGACGATCGTGCCGCCCGGCTTCAAGAGCCCGTCGCGCTCGGCCGCGTCGATGATCCGCTCCGCGATGCGGTCCTTCGCCGATCCGCCCGGGTTGAGGTACTCGACCTTGGCGAGGACGGTGGCCCGGACCCCTGCGGTCACCTTCGTGAGGCGGACGAGCGGGGTGTTCCCGATGACGTCGACGATGCTGTTCGCGATGCGCACGGCCGTCAGCCTAGGTCGCGCCGCCGACGACCGGCCACGGTGTTACGACCGGGGCGCCGATCGGCACCGCGCGGGCGCCGTTCGTAAACTTGCCGCATGCCCCTGTCCGAGCTGTCGAGCACCGTGCAGGACTACCTGAAGGTGATCTGGAGCGCCACGGAGTGGGCGCCGGGCCCCGTCACGGTGACGCGGCTCGCCGAGCGCATGGGGGTGCGCAAGGCGACCGTCAGCGACGCGGTGCGCCGCCTGGTCGACGCCGGGCTGCTCGCCCACGAGCCGTACGGCGGGGTCGAGCTCACCGAGCTCGGCCGCGGGCACGCGCTCGGCATGGTGCGCAGGCACCGCCTCATCGAGACCTTCCTGGTCGACATGCTCGGCTACGGGTGGGACGAGGTGCACGACGAGGCCGAGAACCTCGAGCACGCCGTCTCCGACACGCTGGTGGACCGCATCGACGCCCTCCTCGGCCACCCGACACGCGACCCCCATGGCGACCCCATCCCCACGCGCGACGGCCTGCCGCATCTGCCCGATGCGATCCTGCTGGCGGATGCCCCGGCCGGCGTCCCTCTCACGGTGGAGCGCATCTCCGACTCCGATCCGGCGCTGCTGCGCGCGCTCGCCGCGCGCGGCATCCGCCCGGGCACGGTGCTCATCAAGCCGGCCGACTTCACGGCAGAGGAAGCCGCCGCGATCTGGGTATCCGCAGCTCCGGCGGTCGAGTAGGTCGGATTCCGTTGGTCGAGTAGGTCGCTCTGCGACCGCACCCCGTTGGTCGAGTAGGTCGCTCTGCGACCGTATCGAGACCAGCCCCTCTCCTCAGCGAACGACCACGAGCACGATCAGCACCACGTTCAGCAGCACGATCGCCCCCGCGACCACCGCAGCGATGACGCGTGTGGCGGGGGCATCCGCCTGCTCCCCCATCACGGCGCGCGACCCGGTCAGCCTGATCAGCGGAATGATCGCGAAGGGAATGCCGACCGACAGCACGACCTGGCTGACGACGAGCGCCCAGGTCGGGTCGACGCCGAGGGCCAGCACGACGAGTGCCGGCACGAGGGTGACGGCGCGCCGCGCGAGCAGCGGAATGCGCACGCGCAGCAGGGCGCCCATCACGACCGCGCCCGCGTAGGACCCGACCGACGACGACGCGAACCCTGAGGCGAGCAGGCCGATGGCGAAGACGACGCCGACCGCCGCGCCCAGCGCGTGGGTGATCGCGGCGTATGCGCCTGGGATGGTGTCGGTTCCGGCCACGCCGCGCAGGGCGTTCGCGGCGAGCACGAGCATCGCGATGTTCACGATGCCGGCGATGGCGAGCGCCGAGACGACGTCGACCCGGTTGGCGGCCAGCAGAGCGCGGCGGTGCTTCTGCGACTTGTCGGTGCGGTGGCGGTCTCGCGACAGCGAGGAGTGCAGGTAGACGGCATGCGGCATGACGGTCGCGCCCAGCATCGACGCGGCGAGCACGACCGTGTCGCTGCCCTGGAAGCGCGGGATCAGCCCGCGGGCGAAGCCGCCCCAGTCCATGGGGGCGATGACGGCGCCGGCGACGAAGCCGACCGCGATGACCGCGAGCAGCGCCATGATGGCGAACTCGAAGCGGCGCTGGCCGCGGTTCTGCAGGGCGAGCAGACCGATCGACGCGGCGCCGACGATCACCCCGCCGACGACGAGCGGCAGCCCGAACAGCAGCTGCAGCGCGATCGCCCCGCCGAGGATCTCGGCGAGATCGGTCGCCGCCGAGACCACCTCCGCCTGCGCCCAGAACGCGAGCCGTGCCGGCCGGTTCAGCCGGTCGGCGAGCAGCTCTGGCAGGTTCTTGCCGGTGACGATGCCGAGCTTCGCCGAGAGGTACTGCACGAGCATCGCCGCGGCGTTCGCGAGCACGAGCACCCACAGCAGCAGGAAGCCGTAGCGCGCGCCGGCCGTGAGGTTCGCGGCGACGTTGCCGGGGTCGACGTAGGCGATCGAGGCGACGAACGCGGGGCCGAGCAGCGCGAGGCGGCGCCACCAGCCGCGGCGCGCAGCGCGCGCAGGGCGAGCGGATGCCTCGTCCGCGGCATCCGTGCCGATCGCCATGCGCGCCCCCTCACAAAAGTTAGACGAGTCTAACTCTTGCGCGGGTCGACTCGGCGAAACCGAATCGAGGCACCCGCCCTCACGCCGCCTGCACCTGCTGCGTGTACAGCCGCGCGTAGACGCCGCCCTGCGCCAGCAGCTCCGGGTGCGTCCCGCTCTCGACGACGCGGCCGCCGTCGATCACGAAGATCACGTCGGCCCCGACGATCGTCGAGAGCCGGTGGGCGATCGCGATCGTCGTGCGCCCGCTGGTCGCCGAGTCCAGCGCCTGCTGCACCACGCGCTCCGACACCGAGTCGAGCGCGCTCGTCGCCTCGTCGAGGATGAGCACCTCGGGGTCCTTCAGCAGCACTCGCGCGATCGCGATGCGCTGCTTCTCGCCGCCCGAGAGGCGGTAGCCGCGCTCGCCCACGAGCGTGCCGTACCCGTCGGGGAACGACACGATCGTGTCGTGGATGTTCGCCGCCCGGCACGCCGCCTCGAGCTCGGCGTCCGTCGCCCCCGGACGGGCGTAGCGCAGGTTCTCGGCGATCGAGGCGTGGAACAGATAGGTCTCCTGGCTCACGACGCCGATGTGCGACACGAGCGATTCGCCGCGCAGCTCGCGCACGTCGCGTCCGCCGAACCGCACGATTCCGGCGGATGCCTCGTAGAAGCGGGGAATCAGATACGAGACCGTCGTCTTCCCCGCTCCCGACGGCCCGACGAACGCCGCGAACCGCCCCGGCTCGATGCGGAACGACACGTCGTCGAGCGTCGCCCGCTCCCCCTCGCGCGCGTCCGGGTAGCGGAAGGTCACGTGCTCGAACTCGACCCCGATGGGGCGCCGCGGCGGCCGCTCGCCGTCGGCGCACTCCTCTTCCGCTGCCGTCACGCTCGAGGCATCCGCTCGATCGGCGATCGCCGGCTTCAGGTCGAGGTACTCGAAAATGCGCGCGAAGAGCGCCGCCGAGGTCTGCAGATCGAGCGCGACGCGCAGCAGTCCGAGCAGCGGGAACAGCAGCCGCGCCTGGACGGTCGTGAACGCGACGATGGTGCCG
Source organism: Gryllotalpicola sp. CP2-P1 (assembly GCF_057512245.1). Lineage (NCBI taxonomy): Bacteria > Bacillati > Actinomycetota > Actinomycetes > Micrococcales > Microbacteriaceae > Gryllotalpicola > Gryllotalpicola sp. CP2-P1. The sequence goes on along the minus strand of NZ_JBLRDT010000015.1, from coordinate 18,304 downwards.
GCCGTGACACCCGGCGCGCCGCCCGCGAGCAGCCAGCCCGCGACGAGATAGACGATCGCCGGAATCGACGACAGGAACACCTGCACCATCGCGAAGAACCACTGTCCGCTCATCGCCTGGCGGACCTGCAGGCCGATCTGCGTCTCGTTCTCGTCGGTGTAGCGCGCGATCTCGCTCTTCTGCCGGTTGAACGACTTCGCGAGCAGGATGCCGGAGACCGACAGCGTCTCCTGCGTGATGGCGGTCAGCTCGGAAAGGCTCTCCTGCGTCGCCCCCGCGATGCGGGCGCGCACCTGGCCGACCCGCCGCTGGGCGATGACGAGGAAGGGCATCAGCACGACGGCGACGAGTGTGAGCTGCCAATTCAGCAGCACCATCGCGACGAAGGCGGCGATCACCTGCACCGTGTTCCCGAGCACGCTCGAGACGGTGTTCGTGAGAACGCTCGCGACCCCGCCGACGTCGTTCTGGAGCCGCGATTGGATGACCCCTGTCTTCGTCCGGGTGAAGAAGCTCAGCTCCATCGCCTGCAGGTGCGCGAACAGCCGCACGCGCAGCGCGCCCATGACACGGTTGCCGACGGTGGCCGTGAGCCACGTCTGCCACACGCCGATGAGCCCGGAGGCGACGAACAGCACGACCATGGCGACGACGAGCGTCACGAGCACCGGCACGTCGACGCGGCCGGATGCCGGGAAGAGGCCGTCGTCGAACACCCGCTGGGTGAGCAGCGGCGGCACCACGCTCAGCGCGGCCGAGACGAGCACCAGCACGGCGGTGAGCACGAGGCGGCCGCGGTACGGCGCGAACAGCTCGCCGATCCGGCGCAGCAGGTGCTCGACCCGGGGTGCCTCGGCATTCAATCGCCGCTGCGTCTCGAAGTCGGCGGCGCCGATCCGGCCGCCGCGGCCGCGGCCGACACCTGTCCCGCTCACCACTAGAGGCTATGTGCCCGACGACCCGGTCGCGTAGCCCGCGCCGCGGCCGCGCCACGGCCCAGGCGCGCATGCAAGCGCTTGCAGCCCTATCGCACTTCGGTTAGCTTTCCTTATCAGCCCCCTTGGCGGGGGCCATGCATCACAAGCTCAATGAGGAGTGTCATGAAGGCATCACGTCGACCCCTGCTCGTCGCAGGGTTCGCAGTCATCGCAGCGACAGCGCTGACGCTGTCCGGCTGCTCGGGCAACGGCGGAAGCAGCAGCAGCTCCGGCGGCAACGACCGCGGCCCGATCACCTACGTGCAGGGCAAGGACAACAACAACCTGATCCGCCCGATCATCGCGGAGTGGAACTCGGCTCACCCGAAAGAGAAGGTCACCTTCAAGGAGCAGTCCGACCAGGCCGATCAACAGCACGACGATCTCGTGCAGCACTTCCAGGCGAAGGACTCCGGGTACGACGTCGTGGCCGTCGACGTGATCTGGACGGCGGAGTTCGCCGCGAAGGGCTGGCTTCAGCCGCTGAAGGGCGACTACAAGCTCGACACCTCGAAGATGCTGCCGGCGACCGTGAAGGCGGGCACCTACGGCGGCACGCTCTACACCGCCCCGTGGGTCACCGACGGCGGCCTGCTCTACTACCGCACCGATCTCGTCAAGACCCCGCCAACCACGTGGGACGAGATGATGAAGGACTGCTCGATCGCGAAGGCGCACAACATCGGCTGCTACGCCGGCCAGTACGCCGACTACGAGGGCCTCACGGTGAACGTCGCAGAGGCGATCAACTCGGCGGGCGGCACGATCGTCGGCGACGACGGCAAGACGCCGACGCTCGACACCCCCGAGGCCAAGAAGGGCCTGCAGACGCTGGTCGACGCCTTCAAGGACGGGAACATCCCGCAGGAGGCGCTGACCTACCAGGAGGAGGAGGGCCGGCAGGCCTTCGAGGCGGGCAAGCTGCTGTTCCACCGCAACTGGCCGTACATCTACTCGCTCGCGTCGACCGACGGCAGCTCGAAGGTCAAGGGCAAGTTCGCCGTCGCGCCGCTGCCCGGCATCGACGGCGCCGGCGCGTCGAGCCTCGGCGGGCACAACATCGCGGTGAGCGCCTACTCGAAGCACAAGGCGACGGCGGTCGACTTCATCAAGTTCATGGAGACCGAGAAGATCCAGCGCGAGGCCGTCACCAAGGCATCCAACGCCCCGGCTCTCGCGTCGCTCTACAGCGACCCGGCCCTGAACAAGCAGCTGCCCTACCTGAGCACGCTGAAGAAGTCGCTCGACACCGCCGTGCCGCGCCCGGTCAGCCCCTTCTACCCTGCGATCACGAAGGCCATCGAGGACGACTCCTTCGCCGCGCTGAAGGGCACGGACTCGGTCGACCAGGCGCTGAGCAACATGCAGAAGGCCATCAAGACCGCGGGCTCGGGCAGCTAGGCGCCCATGTCCGCCACCGTCTCGGGGGCGACGCGCGGTTCGAGCGCGTCGCCCCGCGGCCCGAGGCAGGAGCGCGGCGGCCTGCAGCGCGCCCAGCGCGTGCGCAGCCGCAACGCCCTGCTTCTCATCCTTCCGACGCTGGTGCTCCTCGCGGTCGTGATCGGCTACCCGATCGTGAGCGCGATCATCACCTCGTTCCAGAAGGACGCGGGGCTCGACCCCGCAACCGGATTCTTCGTCCAGGGCGGCTTCGCAGGGTTCAGCAACTTCACCCATTGGCTGCTGCAGCGCTGCCCCACGGGTGACGGCGGCACGACCGCGTGCCCGTCGGGGAACCTCGGCGCGCAGTTCTGGTCGGCGACGTTCACGACCTTCTTCTTCACCGTCACCACGGTGGTGCTCGAGACCGTGATCGGGTTCTGGATGGCGATCATCATGAACCGCGCCTTCGCCGGCCGCTCGCTCGTGCGCACCGCGATCCTCGTGCCGTGGGCGATCCCGACGGCGGTCACCGCGAAGCTCTGGTACTTCATCTTCTCCGTGGCGGGCATCGTGAACGCGATCTTCGCCACGAAGATCCTGTGGACGAGCGACGACTGGCCATCGCGCATCGCGATCATCATCATCGACGTCTGGAAGACCACGCCGTTCATGGCGCTGCTGATCCTCGCGGGCCTGCAGCTCATCCCCGGTGAGATCTACGAGGCCGCGCGGGTCGACGGTGCATCCACCTGGAAGACGTTCTGGACCGTCACCCTGCCGCTCGTGCGCCCCGCGCTGCTCGTCGCCGTGCTGTTCCGCATCCTCGACGCGCTGCGCATGTACGACCTGCCGGCGATCTTCGGCGGCGGCAATGCGACCGCGACCTGGTCGGTGCTGGTGGTGGAGCAGATGAGGCAGGGGCCCAATGCGGCATCCGCCCTCTCGACGATCGTGTTCGTGTTCATCTTCGTGATCGCGTTCGTCTTCGTGCGGTTCCTCGGCGCCAACGTCGTGCAGACGACGCAGGCCCAGCAGAAGGGGGAGCTCAAGTGACCACCACAGCGACTCGAATCGGCGCAGGCGCCCGCAGCGACGCCGAGCAGCGCGTCGACGTCAATCGCGCGGCGGCGTCGCGGCGCCGCTGGGCGAGTGTGCGCACCTGGGTCCAGGCGGCGATCATCGTCATCTGGTGCCTCTTGCCGTTCTACTGGATGGTGGTCACGTCGTTCCGCGACGTCGGCTACACCTTCGACACGGCGTTCTGGCCCACGCACGTCACGTTCGACAACTATGTGACCGCGCTGTCGACGCACTGGGGCAACCACCTCGGCCGGGCGCTCTTGAACAGCCTGATCATCGGCGTCTCGGTCACGGTCGTCTCGCTCGTGATCGGCGTCTTCGCGTCCTATGCGCTCGCGCGCGTCGAGTTCCGCTTCAAAGGCATCGTGCTCGGCGTGATCATGGGCGCCTCGATGTTCCCCGGAGTGGCGCTGCTGACTCCGCTCTTCCAGCTGTTCACCAACATCGGCTGGATGGGCACGTACCAGGCGCTGATCATCCCGGAGATCTCGTTCGCGTTGCCGCTGACCGTCTACACGCTCACCTCCTTCCTGAGGGAGATGCCGTGGGATCTGGAGGAGGCGGCGCGCATCGACGGCTGCACCTCGGCGCAGGCGTTCCGCAAGGTGATCCTGCCGCTGGCGGCGCCCGCCGTCTTCACGACGGCGATCCTCGCCTTCATCGCCTCCTGGAACGAGTTCCTCATCTCGAGCCAGCTGTCGAGCGACGCCACCCAGCCGGTCACGGTCGCGATCGCGTCCTTCACCGGCAGCCTGCCCCACCAGGTGCCGTACACCGCGATCATGGCGGCGGGCACCATCGTCACGGTCCCCCTCGTCGTGCTGGTCCTCATCCTCCAGCGCCGCATCGTCGCGGGCCTCACCGCCGGTGGCGTGAAGGGCTGACCATGCTGAATTGGAAACCGATCGAGTTGGTCGACATCGCGCTGGGGATCTTCGGGTTCTTCGCCGTCGCGTTCCTCGTGATCACCGGGGTCAGCGAGCTCACCGGCGCGCCCGCGCTCGGCTGGGCACTGGCCCTGCTCGGGTTCGTCGTGGTCGTCGCGCTCCTGATCGCGCTGAGGCGGCGCATGCTCGCCGCCGAGGCCCGAGGCGGCGCGCCGGTGTCGACCGCCTGGGGTGGCTCGCTTGACGAGTATCGACGACGTCGCCAGGGCTAGCGGGGTCTCCACCGCCACGGTCTCGCGCGCGCTGAGGGGGCTGCCCAACGTCTCCCCCGCGACGCGCGAGACCGTGCTGGCCACCGCCGAGCAGCTCGGCTACGTCGTCTCCTCAAGCGCGTCGGGGCTCGCGACGGGTCGCACGCTCGCCATGGGCGTCGTCGTGCCGAACGTCAGCCGATGGTTCTACGCGACGGTACTCGAGGGCATCGACGCCGCACTGCGACGAGTCGGCTACGACACGATCCTGTTCAACCTGGGCCTCAGGGGCGAGGACCGCGAGCGGGTCTTCCACCGCTCGATTCTGCGCAAGCGCACCGACGCGGTGATCGCCCTGTGTCTCGACTTCACGCCCGCCGAACGCGAGCAGCTCGCCTCGCTCGGCCACCCCACGATCGTCGTCGGCGGCCCCGTCCCGGGTCTTCGGCACCTCGGGGTGGACGAGCTCGCCGTGGCCCGCGCGGCGACCGCTCATCTGATCGCCCTCGGCCACCGGCAGATCGGCCACCTCGCCGGCATCCCGGAGCCGGGCCTCAACAAGCGCGTGCCGCAGCGGCGCCGGCGCGGCTACGAGCTGGCGCTCTCTTCGGCAGGGCTGTCCGCCCGGCCGGAGTGGATCGAGCCGAGCGACTTCCAGATCTCGGGGGCGCGCGAGGCGGCACTGCGGCTGCTGCGGCGCGAGCCGCGGCCGACCGCGCTTTTCGCCGCCTCCGACGAGATGGCGATCGGCGCGATACTCGCCGCCCGCGAGCTCGGTCTCGACGTCCCGCGCGAGCTCTCCGTCATCGGAATCGACAACCACGCGCTCGCCGAGACCTTCGGCCTCACGACGATCGCTCAGGACGCCTTCGGGCAGGGGCGCCTCGCCGCCGAGCTCATGCTCGACGAGCTGGCAGGGGCACCGCCTCGGGTGGGGCAGCTGCACGTGCCGGCAACGCTCATCGAGCGGGCGACGACCGCCCCGCCTGCGTCCCGCACGCCGGTCGAGTAGGTCGCTCAGCGGCCGTATCCGCCGGGCCGAGTAGCGCGTCTCGGGGCCAGACCCTGCTCGCGAGAGCGCCCCTAGTCTGCGTCGCCGACGCCGATCGCCTCGGCGACCTCCTCGCGGTGCTCCTCCGTGCCATCTGCGCGCCCCAGCCACCGGCGGCCGACGACCACGATGAGCGTCGCGACGACGAGAACGATGACGCCGTACCAGAACGGCGCGGCCGTCGTGCCGAAGTGCCCGGCCAGCGTCGAGGCGAGCGGCGGCGCAATGGCGCCACCGACGAAGCGCACACCCGAGTACGCGCTCGAGGCGACCGGCCGCGGCAGGTCGGTGGCCTCCATCGAGCACTCGGTGAGGACCGTGTTCAGGATGCCGAGGAAGAGACCGCCGACGATCACGAGGATCACAAGGGCCACGACGCTCGTGTGCAGCAGCGCCGCGAGCAGCAGCACCACGGCGAGCAGCGGGATGACGATGACCAGCACCGTCGTCCGACGCATCCGCGCCGTCAGCATCGGCGCCACGAACACCGAGGTCACCGCAACGGCGACGCCCCAGCCGAAGAAGATGTAGCCGAGCTGCATGGCGCTCGCGACGCCGATGGCCTGCAGCGCGAAGGGTGTCCAGGCGAGCAGCACGAAGAAGCCCATGTTGTAGAACAGCGCGGTCGCGGCCATGATCGCGAGCGCAGGCCGACCCAGGCCCTTGAACGGCGCGGACAGCGGCGTCGGGGTCGGCTTCACCTGCGGCCCGCGCAGCATGGTGACGATCGCGATGAACCCGATGGCCATCAGTGCGGCGGTTCCGAAGAACGGTCCACGCCACGAGATCTCGCCGAGCAGGCCGCCCACGAGCGGGCCGACGGCGAGACCGAGGCCGAGCGCCGCCTCGTAGAGGATGATCGCGTTCGCCGCTCCGCCCGCGGCCGCGCCGACGATCGAAGCGAGCGCCGTCGAGATGAACAGCGCGTTCCCGAGGCCCCAGCCGGCCCGCAGCCCGATGATCTGCCCGACCGTCCCGCTCGCGCCGGCGAGGGCGGCGAACACGACGATGAGCGCGAGGCCGATGAGCAGCGTGCGCTTGGCGCCGATGCGGCTCGACAGCCAGCTTGTGAAGAACATCATCACGCCCGTGATCAGCAGGTACGTGGTGAACAGCATCTCGGTCTGCGTGGCGGTCGCGTGCGTCGCCTCGGCGATCGCAGGCAGGATCGGGTCGACGAGCCCGATGCCCATGAACGACACCACGCAGGCGAAGGCGATCGCCCACACGGCGAGCGGCTGTTTGAGAATCGATCCGGATGCCTGTTCGTGCGCCATCTAGGACGCCACCTCCTGGGGTTCGGCGGGCTCGAGGCCCGCGATGTGCGTGTCAAGCAGGGTGACGGTGCGCCGCAGGGCGTCGAGGTCGCCCTCGCTGATGTCGGCGAAGTACGGCAGCAGCACGGATGCCAGCCCGGCGCGCCATTCGGCGAGGGCCGTCACTCCGGCCGCGCTGATGTCGATCTTCGATGCCCGGGCATCGTCGGCATCGGCGACCCGCTCGACCCAGCCCCGCTCGACGAGCCCTGCGACGAGCTTCGTCATGGTGGGCTGCGCCACCTGGCTGGCATCGGCGAGTGCGCCGACGCGCAGCGGCCCGCGCCGCTGCAGCACGCCGAGCGTGCGCCAGCTGGCGAGAGAGTCGACCGACCCGTTCTCGCGGGCGATGCGGCGGATCGCCTGCACCAAGCGGGAGTTCACCTGCACGAGCTCACTCAATGCGTCACGCAGGGCATCGGCATCCGTCACGGCATCAAGTTTACATAGCTTCACTATCTAATACAACATGCGAAAGGGGCGCCGTACCGTGGTGCGACGCCCCTTGCAGACCGGCAGAGCCGGCGGGACTTACTTGAGGGTGACGGAAGCGCCGACCTCTTCGAGAGCGGCCTTCGCCTTGTCGGCGGTCTCCTTGTTGGCGCCCTCGAGGACGGCCTTCGGAGCGCCGTCGACGACGGCCTTCGCCTCACCCAGGCCGAGCGAGGTGAGCTCGCGGACGACCTTGATGACCTGGATCTTCTTGTCGCCAGCGGCCTCGAGGATGACGTCGAAGGAGTCCTTCTCCTCAGCCTCTTCAGCAGCAGCACCGGCACCGCCGGCGGCACCAGCAGCGGCGACCGCGACCGGAGCCGCGGCGGTGACCTCGAAGGTCTCCTCGAATGCCTTGACGAAGTCGTTCAGCTCGATGAGCGTGAGCTCCTTGAACGCGTCAAGCAGTTCCTCGGTGGAAAGCTTTGCCATTGTTTCTTCTCCTTGTTGAATGTGTACTCACCGCTGTCGTGGCACCCGTCGCCCGCTGGCCGAGTAGCACGCGAAGCGCGCGTATCGAGACCCTCGAGCGTCAGGGAACTTACGCAGCGGACTCCTGCTTCTCACGCAGCGCGTCGACGGTGCGAACAGCCTTCGACAGCGGTGCGTTGAACAGATAGGCGGCTCCGAACAGCGAGGCCTTGAAGGCGCCTGCCAGCTTGGCCAGCAGAACCTCACGGCTCTCGAGGTCGGCGAGCTTGCCAACCTCTTCCGCGGTCAGCGGCTTGCCATCGAAATAGCCGCCCTTGACCACGAGGAGAGGGTTTGCCTTGGCAAAGTCGCGCAGACCCTTCGCAACGGCGACGGGGTCACCGTGAACGAACGCGATCGCAGACGGGCCGGCGAGCTCGTCGTCGAACGCCGTGATACCGGCGTTGTTCGCTGCGATCTTGGACAGCGTGTTCTTCACCACGGCGTACGACGCGTCAGTGCTGATGGAGCGGCGCAGTTCGCGCAGCTTCGCAACAGACAGACCGCGGTACTCGGTCAGCAGAACGGCGGTCGAGCTCTGGAACAACTCCGTGAGCTCGGCAACCGCGGCTTCCTTGTTCGCCATGGCCACTCCTTATGAACGATTCACCCGAGACGGATGCCTCGAGCCGCCGCAGCCCGCAAGGAGAAGTACAAAGAAAAAAGCTCCGGCGCAGGGCACGGAGCTTGGCGATCGATCGATCTTCAAAATCGTGAACCTGCGCGGGTCGCCTCTTTCGAGGACCTTGGTCCGGCATTCCCTTGCGGGCACGCCGGAAACCTGCGGTCTTTGGCTTTCGACAATCGTAACACAGCTCCGCCGGTCGACTCGGCGCAGCCGAATGGAGACCTACACGTGCTCCCGCCAGGAATGCTTCGGGTCGTACCCGAGCAGCCGCCGTGCCTTCTCGATCGACAGCAACGTGTCGTTCACGCCGACCTCTCCTCGCACCTCGACGCCCGGGAACACCTCGGCCACGAGCTCGGCATTCGGCCGGGTCATCACGGTGTCGGGCGAGGCGATCACGAAGCGCTCGAACCCCGGAGTCGAGTACTCGAGCGCCTTGAGCACGGCCTGGGCGCCATCGCGTGCGTCGATGTAGCCCCACAGGTTCCACTTGCGCAGGTTCGCGTCGGCGTCGAACGATGGGAACTCGGCGTAATCCTCGACGTTCATCACGTTCGAGAACCGCAGGGCCACGATCTTGAGGTCGGGGTACCAGCGGGCGAGCTGCTCGGCCTGCTTCTCCTCGAGCAGCTTGTTCAGCGAATAGACGGACTCGGGCAGCTCGACCTTTTCGTCGAGGGGGATGTACGGCGGCGGGGTGATGAAGGGCAGGCCCAGGATCGTCTCGCTGGACGCGAAGACGATGTTGCGGATGCCGAGCCGGGTGGCGGCATGGAACACGTTGAACGTGACGAGAGCGTTGTTGCGGAACGTCTCGGCGTCGCTCACGATGCCCGGCGCAGGAATGGCCGCGAGGTTCACGACGGCGTCATAGTCCGTCGCGCCTTGGGGGTACGCGCCGTCGCGCACCCCGGAGAGCGCGGAGACGACGGCGCCGTAGTCGGTGAGGTCGACCCGCAGGAATCCGGGCCCGCGCTGCCCTGCGAGGTCGAGATTGGTGACCTCGTGACCCGCGTCGCGCAAGTAGGAGAGGACATTCGCGCCGAGCTTTCCGGACCCACCGGTCAGGGCGATCTTCATTGACTGCTCCGTCTCATCGAATCGATACGACCGCCCTCAGCCTATCGGCCGCGGGTCGACTCGGCGCAGCCCCACCCGCGGGTCGACTCGGCGCAGCCGAATGGAGGCCCCTCACTCCCCCGCGAGCGGCAGCCGCACCGTGAACACGGTCCGCCCCGGTTCGCTCTCGACGGCGATCGAGCCGCCCTGGGCATCCACGACGGCCTTCACGATCGCGAGTCCGAGCCCGGTCGAGCCGGTGTTGCGCGAACGCGAGCTGTCTCCGCGCGCGAAGCGCTCGAACAGCACGGGCTGCAGCTCGGGCTGGATCCCCGGCCCGTCGTCGGCGACGCTGACCTCGGCGAAGCCGTCGTGGGCTCGCATGCCGAGCGTCACGGTCGTGCCGGCCGGCGTGTGCACGCGTGCGTTGGTGAGCAGGTTCGCGAACACCTGATGCAGCCGGGTCCGATCCCCGACGATCTCGACGGGCTCCCCCGGCACGTCCAGCGACCAGTGGTGGTCGGGCCCCGCCGCGTGCGCGTCGGAGAGCAGGTCGATGAGCAGCATCGAAAGGTCGACGGGGTCGCGATCGAGCTCGCGGCCCTCGTCGAGCCGCGCCAGCAGCAGCAGATCCTCGACCATCGTCGTCATGCGCGTCGCCTCGGACTCGATCCGGCCGATCGAGTGCTGCACATCGGGCGGGATCACCTCGCCCGAGCGCCGCGTGAGCTCCGAGTAGCCGCGGATCGAGGCGAGCGGCGTGCGCAGCTCGTGCGAGGCATCGGAGATGAACTGCCTCACCTTGCGCTCGCTCGCTTCGCGCGCAGAGAGAGCGGATGCCACGTGCCCCAGCATCGCGTTGAAGGCGCTGCCCACACGGCCGACCTCGGTGCGCGGGTCCGTGTCCTCATCCGCCACCCGCACGCGCAGAGCGACCTCGCCCCGGTCGAGCGGCAGAGTCGACACGGTGGTCGCCGCGTGGGCGACCCTGTCGAGGGGGCGCAACGACAACCGCACGATCAGCAGGCCGATCCCGGCTGCGAAGAGCGACGCCGCGATCGTGGCGAAGAGCATGGTGAGGGTGAGGTGCTCGGTGGTGGCCTGCGCTTCGGCGAGCGGCAGGCCGATCACCAGGTTCTGGCCGTCCGGCAGATCCTCCGCAGCGACGCGGTATTCACCGAGGTTGCCGCCCAGGTCGACCGAGGTCGGAGTCCCGTCCTTCGGAAGCGAGAGCATCTTGCTGACGAAGTCTGCGTCCGCGACGGCCTTGTGCGCACCACCCTCCGACCCGGTGGGCTGGTAGTAGCTGCTCGTGACGTGGCTGCCCTGCAGCAGAGCGGCGAAGGTTCCGCCCGGCTGCCCGGTGTAGGTGACGATCGTGTCGGCGCCGACGCTCTGGCCATGCAGGTAGCTCTGCACCGCGATGGTGATGCCGCGCTCACTCGCATACTGCAGCTGCACGTCGACGCGGTCGATCAGGTAGTTGTGCAGCAGCGTCACGCTCACCGAGCCGATCGCCACGCCCAGCACGGCGACCAGCGCCACCACCGCGGCGACGAGCTTGCGGCGCAGCGTCCATGAGCGGAACGGATGGCGCAGCCGGCCGGCCACTCGACGCAGCAGCATGCCCGCGTCGAGGGTCCGGCCATCCGCCCCGGTGCTCATCGGCACCGAGGCTACCGGCCTGGGTGCCGACTGCGTCATCGTGCGCCCGGGGTCACTCCGCGGCCTTGACCATGTATCCGGCACCGCGCACGGTGTGGATCATCGGCTTGCGGCCCGCGTCGATCTTCTTGCGCAGGTAGGAGATGTAGAGCTCGACGACGCTCGAGGTACCGCCGAAGTCGTACGACCAGACCCGGTCGAGGATCTGCGCCTTGGACAGCACGCGACGCGGGTTGCGCATGAGGTAGCGCAACAGCTCGAATTCGGTCGCCGTCAGGCTGATCTGCTCGCCCCCGCGAGTCACCTCGTAGCTGTCCTCGTCGAGCACGAGGTCGCCGACCACGATGCGCGGGTCGCTTGTGTCGGCGATGAGGGCGCGGGAGCGGCGCAGCAGACTGCGCAGGCGGGCGACGAGCTCCTCGAGGCTGAACGGCTTGGTGACGTAGTCGTCGCCGCCGGCGGTGAGGCCGGCGATGCGGTCGTCGAGCGAGTCCTTCGCCGTGAGGAAGAGCACCGGCGTCTCACTGCCCGTCTCCCGGATCCGGCGCATGACCTGCAGCCCGTCGAAGTCGGGAAGCATGATGTCGAGCACGACCGCGTCCGGCTTGAAGTCACGCGCGACGGTGACGGCCTGGTGACCGGTCGACGCGCTCTTCACCTCCCAGCCCTCGTAGCGGAGGGCCATCTGCAGCAGGTCGGTCAGCGTGTTCTCGTCGTCGACGACGAGCACTCGGATCGGCGAGCCATCGGCGTGGTGAAGGGGTGCCTGCGCGGTGCGCGAATCGGACAGGTCGATGCTCATTCTGCCGATTATGCGCGCATCCTTTCGAGCGGCCTATGCCGAACTTATGGCTTGCCTGTGAACTACAGCTGGCCGATCTCCTGCAGCACGGCCCTGATCGCGTCCCCGCTGCGGTGGAATGCCTCGTGCTCCGTGCTGTCCATCGGCACGCGCAGCACGCGCTGCACGCCGCCTGCCCCGAGCACGCACGGCACCGACAGTGCGATCCCATCGACGCCCTCGTAGTCGCGCAGCACCGTGCTGACCGGCGTCACCATGTGCTCATCGCGCAGGATCGCCTCGACGAGGCGCACCCCGGCGAGCCCGATGGCGTAGTTCGTCGCGCCCTTGCCCGCGATGATCGAGTAGGCCGACAGCACGGCCTGGTTCGCCAGCTCGGCCATCTTCGCGTCGTCGAAGATCTTGGCGCCGCTCTCGTCCGCCCAGCCACGGATCGGCGAGCCGCCGATCGTCGCGTTGGACCAGAGCGGGAACGCGCTGTCGCCGTGCTCGCCGAGGATCATCGCGTGCACGTCGCGCGGCGCCACCCCGGCCGTCTCGGCCACGAGCCAGCGCAGTCGTGACGAGTCGAGCGTCGTGCCCGAGCCGATCACCTGCCCGCGCCGCAGCCCGGCGACATCCGCCGCCACCTCGGTGAGCACGTCGACGGGGTTCGTGACGAGCAGATAGACGGCATCCGGCGAGATCTTGACGAGGCGTGGCATGAGGTCGCGGATGATCTCGGCATTGGTGTTCACCAGGTCGAGCCGGCTCTGCCCGGGCTGCTGGGCGGCGCCGGCCGTGATCACGATCACGTCCGACGCGGCGAGGACCCCGAGCTCGCCGCCACCCGTGACTCTGGTGCGATGCGCGAACGGGGTGCCGTGGGCCAGGTCGAGGACCTGCGCCTCGGCGCGCGCCGAATTGATGTCGTAGATCGCGACCTCGTCCGCCGCACCGCGGATGAGGGCCGCATAGGCGAGTGAGGTTCCGACCGCACCCGCGCCGATGATGCCGAGCTTCGTGGTTCGCACGTTGGCCATGACGCCATCATTCCGTTCGGCCGGTCCCGGCGTCTATGGGCCCCGCCCAGCTTCGCCCGCAGCGCGGGCATTAAGCTACTGACTCGGTCAGAGCTGACCGGGGGAAGGCGGAGCATGACGGCTGAGCAGGTTGTCGACACGGCAGAGCAGCACGCGGCGACGCACGGGGGCATCCCCGAGCCGGCCGAGGTGGTGCCCGGGGTCTGGACGCTGCCGACCGAGTTCCCGAGCAAGGGCCAGCCGCTGCTGTACACGCTGAGCTATGTCCTGGCGGATGCCTCGGGCGGAGTCCACCTGATCGACCCGGGCGTCGACACCGATGCGAACTGGCAGCGCCTCGAGAGGCAGCTCTCCATGATCGGCCGCTCGGTCTCCGACATCCGCACCATCGTCGTCACCCACCTGCATTTCGACCACCTCGGCATGGGCGCGCGCGTGCGCGCGGCCTCCGGCGCCGAGGTGGTGCTGCACCGGCTCGAGCAGGCCGCGATCGACGGCGAGTTCGGCGGGGCCGACGCCGAGCGGTTCGACCGCTGGGGTGTGCCGCACGCCCGCCGCGACGAGCTCGCCCGCGTCACCGAGGAGCGCTTCTCGAAGGCGCGCATCACCGCCGACCGCCTCGTCGAGGGCGGCGCGCAGATCGCGCTCGGCGACATCCGGCTCGACGTGATCTGGACGCCCGGCCACACCTACGGCAGCATCTGCCTGCGCGACGCCGAGCGGAAGCTGCTGTTCACCGGCGACCACGTCCTGCCGCTGCTGAACCCGGGGCTTGGGCTTGGCGGCCCGACTCCGAGCAACCCCATCAGCGACTACCTCGACGCGCTCGACCGCGTTGCCGACCTCGATGACCACCAGGTGTGCCCCGGGCACGGCTACCGCTTCTTCGGGCTGCGCGCACGGTGCGAGAAGCTCGCCGCCCATCACGCTCGGCGCACGGCAGAAGTCGCCGGCGTGCTCGACCGGCTCGATCACCCGTCCGTGTGGGAGGTCGCGTCGCAGCTGTACTGGAGTCTCGGGTGGGAGAACCTGTCCCACTACCTGCTCGATTCCGCTCTGGCACAGGTCGAGATGCACATCGACCGGCTCGGCCGCACGGCCGAGACCGAGCGCGCGGCATAGCCCGCCCGGCCCTGCCGCGGGTCGACTCGGCGCAGCCGAATGGAGACCGCGAACGCGGGTCGACTCGGCGCAGCCGAATGGAGACCCTTGACTAGAACCGCAGCGTCGAGATCTCGTCGATCTTGGCGTCGTCGAGGCGGATGCCGAAGCCGGGCCGGCTCGGAAGCTCGAACGATCCGCCGACCGGCACCGGCGGCTCGAGCTCGAAGTGGTGCCGGTTCGGGATGTGGCGCCCCAGATACTCGACCTTCGGGCACAGCGCAGGCGACTGGCTGGCGACGACGTGAAGCGCCGAGTGGATGCCATGGCCGTGCGGAATCACGGGAACGCCGAAGACCTCGGCGACCGCACAGATCCGCAGGAGCTCTGTGACGCCTCCGCACCACTCCGGGTCGCATTGCGCGACAGCGAGCACCCCCTCCGTGAGATAGGGCAGCAGCTCCTGCCTGTCGTAGATGTGCTCGCCGGCGCTGATCGGAATGCGGGTACTGCGCGCCAGCGCGGCGAAGGCAGGGAACTGGTTCTGGCCGAACGGCTCCTCGAGCCACGTGGGGTCGAGGTCCTCGACGCGCTCGGCCCACGCGCGGGCATACGCAAGATCCCAGCCGCGATATGCGTCGAACATCATCGGCTCGTCAGGCCCGATGGTCTCGCGCACGGCTTCGGCGAGCGCGACATTGCGCCGCAGCCCGGCGGCGCCATCGGCCGGGCCGTCGCCGAAGAACCACTTCTGCCCCGCGAAGCCCTCCTCCTTCGCGGCCGCGGCCAGAGCGCGCACCTCGTCGAGGTCGAGCGAAGCGCCGAGAGTGCTCAGGTAGGCGGGCACGCGCTCACGGGCCGCTCCGCCCAGCAGCTGCCAGACCGGCGCCCCGAAGACGCGGCCGCGCAGATCCCAGAGCGCGTTGTCGATGGCACTGAGCGCCATCTTGTAATGACCGTGCCGCCCGTGGCGCTCCAGTCGCTCGAGCAGATCCCAGTGCGCGTTTCCGGCCAGCGCGTCCTCGCCGATGAGCTCAGGTGCGATCTTCTCGCTGATCAGCCAGGTGACGTCGGCGTCGATCGGTCCGTAGAAGCCCTCCGCGCCGGCATCCGTTCCGATCCTGAGATAGTGCGCGACCATCTCGCCGCCGTTCCAGGGGGCGGCGGGCGTCCGAAACGGCGGCCGCCTGCTGTCGTAGAACGACTCGGCCCGCACCTGACGCTGCGTGTCGCCCTGCGGCGGCGCCGGCGCGGCTCCCCGCACGAGCTGGACTTCGATCGAGGCGATGCGGATGCTGCGCACTGCGCTGTGCTCGCGGCTGAGTGGCTCCATGCCGCCAGTCTGCCCCGCGCGACCCGGCTTTGCGGGAGGGCGTATCGTGCAGGGGTGAGCTGCGCGACGATGCGACGTCCTCGCCGGCGCACCGAGCTACCTCAGGGAGACACGTGACTTCGACCGAACAGAGCAACGGCACCGCACTCGAGCAGCGCCGCGCCGCCCGCGAGGCGAACCGCGTCGACGGTGAGAACGCCCGGTCGTGGCAGCTCGTCTCCGCCCTGCGAGACGAGCTCTTCGACCGCGCCATGCTCGGTCGCGCCGACCAGATCGTCCTGGATCTCGAGGACGCGATCGATGCGTCGCTGAAGGACGCGGCCCGCGACAAGGTCGTCGACTGGCTGAGCTCGGGCGGCAGCGCGTGGGTGCGCATCAACGACTGGACCACGGTGGACTGGAGCGACGACCTCGCCGCACTCGCCGGCGTTCCCGGCCTCAAGGGCGTCATGCTCGCGAAGACCGAGGCCGCCGAGCAGGTGACCGACACCTTCCAGCGGCTCGGCGGCCAGACGCCCGTCGTCACCCTGATCGAGTCCGCGCTCGGCATCGAGGATGCCGCGGACATCGCGCGTGCCAGGGGCGCCTACCGCCTCGCCTTCGGGTCGGGGGACTACCGCCGCGACACCGGCGCGTCGAACACCCCACTCGCGATGGCATACCCGCGCACACGGCTCGTCCTCGCCAGCCGCATCGGCGGCCTGCCGGGCCCCATCGACGGCCCGACGGTCGCGAGCACGCACCCGGTGCTGCGCGAGCAGGCGGCCGACGCCGTGGCGCTCGGCATGACGGGCAAGCTGTGCCTCGACCATGAGCAGCCGGCCGTCATCAACGAGTCGATGAGCCCGTCGCCGGCCGACGTGGCGTGGGCGCTCGACTTCCTCGCCGAGTTCGAGGCCGACGGGCGCGTCATCCGTGACGGCTCCGACAAGCCGCGTCTCGCGCGGGCCGAGACGATCAAGCGCCGGGCCGACCTCTTCAAGATCGCGCCCGCGAGCTGAGTCCTACACGTCCGAGTACGTCACATAGGCGAACGCCGAGGAATCCGGCGCCCAGCTGCCCACGTTCATCGCCCCCTGCCCGCCGAACACGGTGACGAGGTCTCGCCCCGTGCCGCCGGCGGGCGTCGTCAGCCTGATGCGCACGTCGGCGATGTTCTCGGGGTGCCCCTCGGTCCCCGGCGGGTAGCTCACGTAGGCGAGATGCCTCCCGTCGGGCGACGGGTGAGGGAACCAGTTCACGCGCTCGTCGTCGGTCAGCCGGGTGACGGATGCCCCGTCCGGCCGCATTCGGAAGAGCTGCGCATGCCCGGCGGCGCCCCCGGCCCGCTCGGAATTGAAGTAGACCCACTCGGCGCCGTCCGGCCCCGGGCCGAACTCGGCGCCGTCATCCTGGAATCCGTCGTCCGTGAGCTGCACCTCGTCGCCCCCGTCGAGCGGCAGCAGGTAGACGTTGGTGACGCGCCGGTCGCCCTCCCATGACAGCCCGATGTAGGCGAGGGTCGAGCCGTCGCGCGAGACGCCGTGCAGGTAGTGATGGAAGTCACCGCGATCGTGCGACACCTGGCGCGGCCCGCTGCCGTCGAGCGGAACGGCGTAGAGGTGCCCGTCCTGCGCCGAGACATAGACCGTGTCGCCGTCGGGCGAGAGCACGTGGTCGTTGTTGATCTCGGGGATCCCCCCGAGATCGATCTCGGTCAGCACCGCGCTCGGGGGCGTCGCCGAAGCCGGCACCCAGAACAGTCGGCCGTCGCCGTTGACGACGAGCGCCGCCCCGTCGGGGGTCCAGTTCGGCGCCTCGAAGAGCAGCCGATCCGAGCTCAGCACCTCCCGTGCGGCATCCGCCTCGATGTCGTACACCCACAGCGTGGCAGACTGACCGGGCGCGAATCCCCTGGCCATCAGAGCTCGACCCACTCGGCGCGCTCGGCGGCGGCCATGACGGCCTCGGTCACCCGCACCGCGCGCAGCCCGTCCTCGAACCGCGGCAGCCCGTCGGGCCGCGCCCCGCCGATCGCGGCATAGCTGTCGGCGACGAACGCGTTGAATGCGTCCTGGTAGCCCTGCGGGTGCCCGGCGGGCGTCGTCACGAGGCGCGCCGCGTCAGCGGCGAGCTGCTCGGCGTCACGCGGAACCAGCAGAGAGCCGGCTCGGCGGCCGACCCACAGCGTCTCGGGCTGCTCCTGATCGAACACGACGGACTCCGCCGCGCCGCCGATCTCGATGTGCAGGCGGTTCTTCCGCCCCGGTGCGAGCTGGGAGACGAGGAGCGTTCCGATCGCACCGCCCTCGGTCTCGAGAACGACGGCCACGGCGTCCTCTGTCTCGATGCGCGCGTGCTCGGCACGGCTCTCGATGAAGGTCCGCTTCGACGCAGCCACGCGTGCGACGCGCTCCCCCGTCACGAACTCGATCAGGTCGACCAGGTGCGA
The DNA here is from genome assembly GCF_057512245.1 of Gryllotalpicola sp. CP2-P1. NCBI lineage: Bacteria > Bacillati > Actinomycetota > Actinomycetes > Micrococcales > Microbacteriaceae > Gryllotalpicola > Gryllotalpicola sp. CP2-P1. The sequence continues at coordinate 355 of NZ_JBLRDT010000015.1, read as the reverse complement.
GCCGATGTCGGCGAAGGCGCGCGAGCGGCCGCCCGCTGCGGCATCCACGCGCCAGTTGTCGTCGTCGGCCGACAGCAGCCAGTCCTGCAGATACGCGCCCTGGATGGTGAGCACGCGCCCCGTCTCACCGGCCGCCACGCGTGCGCGCGCCTCCCTCACAAGCGGGTGGAAGCGGTACACGAACGGCACGGTCGCGGTGCGGGCGGCGGATGCCTCGACCAGCCGCTCCGCATCCGAGAGACTCGTTGCGAGGGGCTTCTCGCACACGACGTGCTTCCCCGCGGCGAGCGCGGCCGCGGCCTGCTGCGCATGCAGCGCGTTCGGCGTCGTCACGTGCACCACGTCGACCGCGGGG
>NZ_JBLRDT010000149.1:0-6299 GCF_057512245.1 Gryllotalpicola sp. CP2-P1 | reverse complement strand
AGCTCGCCCTGATCATCGGAGGCCGGCAGTGCGGCCGCCTGCGCATAGCGCTCGGCGTCGTTCAGAATCTCGCGCGGGAAGGTGAGCACGGCGTCGCCTGCTTCGGGCAGCCCGGCGTTCGACATGAGCGTGAGGATGTCGAGATCACCGGACGCGTTGACGAGACGGTGCACCGTGCCGGGCGTGAACCAGACCACGGCCCCCGGGAAGAGCGGGGTCGTCTCGAACCCGCGCGAGCTCAGACTCTCGAGCTCGCCGTCGCCGCCCAGCACCACGTAGCCCTCCGTCGACGCCGTGTGCAGGTGCGGCGAGCCGCCCCTGCGACCGTCGGCGGCGGGCCAGTCGTAGACCCGAAGGCGCGAGACGGCGATGCCGCCGGGCAGGCCCCGCGCGAGGGCCGCCTCGGCGGAATCCGACCCGCTCATTCGGCCGTGACGAAGGACTCGCGCCACGGTGCGCCGCTGCCCTCCATGCTCGCGTAGAACGGGGAATCCGCGTCGATGTCGCCGCTCGCGACGCGAGCGCCCGTGAACGACGACGCGTAGATGCCCGCGATGAGCTCGAGCGTGCGCCGCGCCGCGCCGGTGTCGACGGGAAGCGGCAGACCCCGCTCGCGCGCGTCGAGCACGGCGGCGAACTGGGCGGCGTGGCCCGAGTTCCCGTGCGGCCCCTCGGCCCACAGCGCCTCGACCTCTGCCTCGTGGCCCGGGGCCGGGGTGATCTTCCAGTTGTCGTCGCCGTAGCCGTAGAGGTGCTCGAGCTCGACGGTCGCGAACTCGAAGTCGAAGCGCAGATAGCTCGTCTCGCGGGGCGACAGCAGGCTGTTGACCACGGTCGCGACAGCGCCGTTGTCGAAGGTGACGATGGCGGTCGAGAGGTCTTCCGTCGCGACGGGGCGCGCCTGGCGCGCCGAGACGGCGACGACCTCGGCCCACGGCCCGAGGATCGAGAGCATCGTGTCGAGCTGATGGATGCCGTGGCCCATCGTCGGCCCGCCGCCCTCGATGTTCCAGTTGCCCCGCCACGGCACCTCGAAGTACGCATCGGGGCGGTACCAGAGCGTGTTGCAGACGGCGACCATGGGGCGGCCGAGCCGCCCGTCGGCGAGCCGCTCGCGCAGCCACGTCGCGCGGCCGCCGAAGCGGTGCTGCGAGACCGTCGCGAAGTGCGCGCCGGAGGCCCGCTCGGCGGCGGCGAGCTCGTCGATCTCGGCGAGCGAGAGGGCAGGCGGCTTCTCGCAGAGCACGTCGACGCCTGCGGCGAGGGCCGCGAGCGCCTGCTCCCTGTGGAGGCCCGGCGGGGTGCACAGGTGCACGAGGTCGGGATGGCCGTGCTGGAGCAGCTCGTCGAGGCTCGCGAAGCCCGCCTCGACGCCGAACTCCGTCTGGAAGGCGGCGAGGCGCTCAGCGTCGACGTCGACCGCGCCGACGATGACGGCCCGCTCGCCGAGGCGCGCGATGCTGTCGGCGTGGACGCGCGCGATGCCGCCCGTGCCGACGATTCCGATGCGCACGGGGCCGCCCGTCGCCGCGCTCATCGGGCCACCGCCTCTGCCGCGATGGCTACGCCGGCGTCGGCCAGCACCTGCACACCGAGTTGCGCGAGCTCGCCCATGCGCGCCGCGTCGCTCGCGCCATCGGCGATGACGACCGCATAGTCGAGCGCGAGGCTCTCGTCGGCCTCGAGCGTGCGCGCCTCATCGAAGAACGGCGCCGGGTTGAGGCAGGCGAACGGCTCCGAGCGCGCGAACCACTTGGTCGGCAGGCCGCTGCCGTAGGCGCCATCGATGACGACGACGGTCGACGCGGCATCGATCTCGTCGTGCTTCCCGCTGAAACCGGCCCACAGGCTCTGCGTGCCGCGCAGCTCCTCGCCCTCCGTGCCGTCGGCACCCACCATGTAGCCGCCGGTGAACGAGCGGGGTCCGCGCCAGAACAGACCGCCGTAGCCCGCGTTGTCGCGGCCCTCGGTGGTGGGCGAGCCAATGCGCAGGGGAGCGCCGGACACGTTCGTGATGGTGCTCGACCACGTCAGCGTCCACGCGTCCTCGCGCTCGCCGACGACCGCGCGGATCGTGCGCGCCTCATCGACGATCGGCAGGCCCGCGGCCTCACCGGCAGCGGGCTCGCTCACCCAGGTGAGCCGGTGCGAGAACGTGGCAGAGCCGTGCGAGGCGGATGCCTGGTCGACGGATGCCTGGTCGACGGACGCCTCGAGCAGCTCGGTGTGCTCCATGGAGCCGTTGTTGCCGAGGTCGGCGTAGCCCGTCGCGCGCGTGTAGGTGGGGCCGCCCCAGAAGTTGTGCGGGCCGACGTTCGGAAGCGAGAGCGCGATGCCCTTGTGCCAGACGTGGTCGTGCGGCCGGAAGGTCGTCACGAGCTTGCCCGAGCGCGTGCGGACGGGGTGGAGGTACGGGCGCGGGGACTCGTACTGCGCCTCGGTCGGCCGGTAGACGTAGCGCAGCAGCTCGGTCTCTGCGCGCTCGCAGCGTGCGCGGACGGAGACCTCGGAGCCGACGGCGTGGAGCAGCGAGAGTGAACCGGAATGGCTGGCCATGGACGGGAATCCTTCGAAAATCGTCATTGATTGCTGCCGGGCCCGGCGATCAGGCCTCGCGAGGCGCCCCGACGTCAAGGGAGCCTAGTGCGCCCCCGGTGGTGGATGATCGGTTGACGACTACGGGAGGGACTCATGGGGCGTGATGACGGGCGCCGGCCGCCTGCGACCCTGCAGGACGTCGCGCGCGAGGCGGGCGTCTCGCTCGCGACCGCGTCACGATCGCTGAATGGCAGCGCGCGCAAGGTGCGGGAGGACTACCGTGCGCGCGTGCTCGCCGCGGCCGAGCGCCTCAACTACGCCCCGAACCTTCAGGCGCAGGCCGTCGCTCGCGGTCGCACGAGCCTCGTCGGCATCATCGTCAGCGACATCACCGACCCCTACTTCGCGCAGATCGCCGGTGGCGTCATCGCCGCCGCGGAGGCAGGGGGCCTCGTCGCCACGATCGGCGTCAGCGGGCGCGACCCCGAGCGCGAGGTGCAGCTCGTCGCCGCCCTGCGCGGCCAGCGACCCACCGGCATCGTGCTCGTCGGCAGCCGGGTCGCGGATGCCGCGGTGACGGCGCGCCTCGAGGCGCAGCTGCGGGACTTCGAGAACGAGGGCGGTCACGCCGTGCTGGTCTCGCAGGCCGGGCTGCCGTTCGACACCATCGCCTTCGACAACGAGGACGGCGCCCGGGCGCTCGCGCGTCGATTGGGCGCAGCCGGCTACGCGAACGCGGTGGTGCTGGCGGGCCCGGAGCCGCTGTCGACTTCGCGCGAACGCACAGAAGGATTCCTCGACGGGTATGCATCGACGGGGCATCCGCGCGACGCCGTCGCTGTCGTGCACAGCCGGTTCACGCGCGACGGCGGCTACGAGGCGATGGGCGCGGTGCTCGAGAGCGGACCACGCCCGGATGTCGTCTTCGCCGTCAACGACGTGATGGCGGTCGGCGCCATGGCGCGGCTGCGTGCCGCGGGCCTCGAGCCAGGCCGTGACGTCGCGGTGGCCGGCTTCGACGACATCGAGACGCTGCGTGACGTCTCGCCCGGTCTCACCACGGTGCGCCTGCCCCTCGAGCAGGGCGGAGCGACCGCCGTCGACCTGATCCTGAAGCGCGCGAGCGAACCCTGCCTCGTGTCGCTGCCCGGGGAGATCGTGATTCGGGCCAGCACCCCCGGCCCCGCTGCCGAAGAGGCCTGACGACCAGGAAAAGCGACCACGCGATGAGGCATTGCGCTGGCGGCCGGTCACGAGCATGATGGGTAAGCGCTTTCCCGAATCCCGGAAGCCACAGCTCATCAGCGTCGATGAAAGGAAACCGGCCATGACCATGGCGGCCCAGCTGCCGAGGCAGCGCCTCAACTCCGACCAGCGGAACGCGTTCGCGGCATCCCTGCTCGGCTGGATGATGGATGCCTTCGACTACTTCCTGATCGTGCTCGTCTACGCGGACATCGGTGCCGACTTCGGCGTCTCGCTCGAGAAGATGGCGTACCTCACGACGATCACCCTGCTCATGCGCCCGATCGGGGCCTACCTCTTCGGCATCTGGGCAGACAAGGTCGGGCGCCGCATCCCCCTGATCGTCGACGTCTGCTTCTACTCGCTGGTCGGCTTCCTGTGCGCGTTCGCGCCGAACTTCACCGTGCTGTTCGTTCTGCGGCTGCTCTACGGCATCGGAATGGGCGGCGAGTGGGGTCTCGGGGCTGCGCTCACGATGGAGAAGGTGCCGCGCAACCGCCGCGGTTTCTACAGCGGCCTGCTGCAGGCGGGCTACTCGGCCGGGTACCTGCTCGCATCGCTCGCCTTCCTGCTGGTCGTCTCGGCTGCCGGCCTGAGTTGGCGGTGGCTCTTCGCGCTGAGCATCATCCCTGCCCTCATCTCGCTCATCCTGCGCTCGCGGGTGCGGGAGTCGGAGGTGTGGGAGACGACCCAGACGAACCTCAAGATCACCCAAACGTCGATCCGCACCGTGTTCTTCAACGGCAAGATCGTGCGCCGCTTCATCTACTTGGTCCTGCTGATGGCGGCGTTCAACTGGATGAGCCATGGAACGCAGGACATCTACCCGACGTTCCTCAAGGCCACCGACGACGGCGGCGCGGGCCTGTCGCCGGCGACGGCGACCTGGATCGCCGTCATCTACAACGTCGGGGCGATCGTCGGGTGTGTGGTGCTCGGCTCGCTTTCCGACCGGTGGGGGCGAAAAGCGACCATCATCCTCGGCGCGGCGCTCACGCTGCCGCTCATCCCGCTGTTCGCCTTCTCGTCGACGGCATTCTGGCTGTGCGCGGGGTCCGCGCTCATCCAGTTCACGACGCAGGGCGCATGGGGCGCGATCCCTGCGCACCTCAACGAGATGTCGCCGAACGCGATCCGCGGGTTCTACCCCGGTGTCACATATCAACTCGGCAACGTCATCGCGGCGTTCAACCTCCCGATCCAGCAGGCGCTTGCGCCGCACATCGGCTACCCGCTGGCAATGACGTTCACCGTTGCCGGGGCGGCGGTCGCGGTCATCCTGCTCACCGCGTTCGGTCGGCAGGCGAAGGCCATCGACTTCACCTCGGAAGAGAAGCTCGCGGAGGTCAGCACCAATGTCGTCTGAGTCGACGATCGGAATCATCATGAACGGCGTCTCGGGGCGCATGGGGTACCGGCAGCATCTCGTGCGCTCGATCCTCGCGATCCGGGACGCGGGCGGCGTCGCCCTGTCGGACGGGCGCCGGGTGCAGGTGAAGCCGATCCTGGTCGGGCGGCACGAGGACAAGTTGCGCGAGATCGCGGCGCGGCATGACATCGCGGACTGGACGACGAGCCTGGACGCGGCGCTGGCCGACCCGCGGTGGGACGTCTACGCGGATTTCCTCGTCACCGAGGCGCGGGTTCCCGCCATCACGAAGGCCATCGCGGCCGGGAAGGCGGTCTACACCGAGAAGCCGACCGCCGAGAACTTCGAGGACGCGCTCGAGCTCGCCCGGCTCGCGAAGGAGGCCGGGGTCAAGAACGGCGTCGTGCACGACAAGCTCTACCTGCCCGGCCTGCGCAAGCTGAAACGGCTGATCGACGACGGGTTCTTCGGGCGCATCCTGTCGGTGCGCGGCGAGTTCGGCTACTGGGTGTTCCCCGGTGACGGTGTGCCCGCGCAGCGGCCGTCGTGGAACTACCGCGCCGAGGACGGCGGCGGCATCGTGCTCGACATGTTCCCGCACTGGAACTACGTGCTCGAGAACCTGTTCGGCCGCGTCGAGACGGTCTATGCCCAGACGGCGACGCACATCCCGACCCGCTGGGACGAGCGCGACCAGGCGTACACCGCCACCGCCGACGACGCCGCCTACGCGATCTTCGGCCTCGCGGGCGGCGTCATCGCCGAGTTCAACTCGAGCTGGGACGTGCGCGTGAACCGCGACGAGCTGCTCGAGCTGCAGGTCGACGGCACAGAGGGGTCGGCCGTCGCCGGCCTGTTCGGCTGCAAGGTGCAGCACCGTTCGGCGACGCCGAGGCCGACGTGGAACCCGGACGTTCCCGACGGCCACGACTACGCCGCCGACTGGCATGAGGTCCCGATCACGCAGGAGTTCGAGAACGGCTTCAAGGTCCAGTGGGAGGAGTTCCTGCGCCACGTCGCTGAGGACGCCCCGAACCGCTACGACTTCCTCGCCGGCGCCCGCGGCGTGCTGCTCGCCGAGAAGGGGCTCGAGTCCGCGGCGACGGGCGCGCGGGTCGAGCTGCCCGAGGTGACGGTATGAGCGAGC
>NZ_JBLRDT010000148.1:0-6310 GCF_057512245.1 Gryllotalpicola sp. CP2-P1 | reverse complement strand
CCTGCACCTCGGCCTCGCGCGCCTTCTCGACCTCGGCGTAGACGGCGTCACGCTGGCTCACGTCGAGGATGGGGCGCGGCTTCGACGCGTGGGTCTCGTGCGCGCGCTTCGCCGCGGCGGCGGCCTGCTCGGCCTCGGCCGCCTTCGCCTGAGACTCGGCGATGCTGCGCGCGATGCGCTCGGACTCGGCGTTCGCCGCCTCGAGCTGCGCCGTCAGACGGCTGGTCTTCTCGGTGTACTCGGCGAGCTGCGCGTCATAGGCGCGCAGCTGCGTGAGCGCGGCCGCCGACGCCTGCTTCGCCGCCTGCAGGGTCTCGCGCTGCTCGTCGTGCTCGGCCTTCGCCTGCGCGATCGCCGACTCGAGCTCTTCGAGGCGGGCGGCCGCCGCGTCGCGCTCGGCCAGCAGCCCGATGCGGCCCGCGCTCTCGCCCGAGCCGCCGCGCCAGACATACTCGGTGATCAGCTCGCCGCCGGTGGTCACGATCGTGACGGGGCCGCCGAGCTCTGCGCGCGCCAGCCTCGGGCCGAGCTCGAGCGCCGCCGCGACATCGTCGACGATTGCCGTGTATGCCAGCACCCCGAGCACGCCGCTCGGGGCGGTCACGACCTCGCGCGCCGACAGTGCGCCGGGCAGCGTCGGCCACACGGGGTTCGTCTCGCTCGCAGAGGCGACGACCACGTCGATGCGGCCGAGCTCGTGCGCGGCGGCGTGCTCGAGCACGGCCCGGGCGTGTTCGCGCGTGTCGACGAGAACGGCGTCGGCGAGCGTGCCGAGCGCCGTTGCGATCGCAGCCTCGTAGCCCGGCTTGACCTGCACCGCGTCGGCGACGAGCCCGCGCATCCCGTCGAGCCCTGCTTTCACGATGTCAGCCGAGCCGCCGCCGATGTCGAGCGCGCGGCCGAGCGCACCGACCTGCCCGGTGAGCGCGTCGCGCTCGCGCTCGAGCGTGCGCAGCTGGTCGCGCAGTCTCTCGATCTCGGCTTCCGCGTCGAAGACGGATGCCTGAGCCAGCTCGTAGGCCTCAGAGAGCTCGCTCTGCGCATCGGGCCCGAGGGGCGAGTCGCCCTCGCTGTCGGCGAGCGCCTCTTCGGCGGCCGTGCGCCGTTGCGTTGCCGCGTCGAGCTGGTTCTGCTGCCGCAGCACCTCGCCGCGCAGCGCCGCGAGCCGCTGAGCCGCGGCGTCGGCCTGGCCGGCGAGTTTCGTGAGCTCGAGGTCGTGCTTCGAGATGAGCTCGGCCTGCGCCGCAACCTCTTCGTCGATCGCGTCGAGCCGTGCGCGCGTCGTGCGAGTGGCCTCCTGTGCGGCGGCCAGCGCCGCTTCGGCATCCGTCACCGCACTGCGCAGCGCCTCGGCCTCTGCGCGCGCCTCGTCGACCGCGGCCTGCGTCACCCCAGGTACCGCCTCGGGGGTCTGCGCCTCCACGGAGAGCAGCGCGATCTTCTGACGAGCGAGCGTGTCGAGCCCGCGCAGGCGCTCTTGCACCGACTCGAGACCGTGGGCGACCGAGCGCGCCTGATCGACCGCGTCGCCGACCATCGCCGCCTCGATGCGGCCGATGCGCAGGCGCTTCTGCTCGAGCTGCTCCTGCAGCACGATGCGCTCTGAGTGCCGCGCCTGCTCGTCGCGGCCGTAGTTCTCGAGCTGGGAGCGCAGGGTGACGACCTCGTCGGCCAGCAGCCGCGCGCGGGCATCCCGCACGACCGCGGCGACCGTCTGCGCCTGCCGCGCCACCTCGGCCTGCTTGCCGAGGGGCTTGAGCTGCCGGCGGATCTCGCCCGCGAGGTCGGACAGGCGCGTCAAGTTCGTCTGCATCGCCTCGAGCTTGCGCAGCGTCTTCTCTTTGCGGCGCCGGTGCTTGAGGATGCCGGCGGCCTCTTCGATGAAGCCGCGGCGCTCGTCGGCGGTCGCGTGCAGCACCTGGTCGAGCTGGCCCTGCCCGACGATGACGTGCATCTCACGGCCGAGGCCGGAGTCGGAGAGCAGCTCTTGCACGTCGAGCAGGCGGCACGACTCGCCGTTGATGGCGTACTCGCTGCCGCCGTTGCGGAACAGCGTGCGCGAGATCGTGACCTCGGTGTACTCGATCGGCAGCGCGCCGTCGGAGTTGTCGATGGTCAGTGTCACCTCGGCGCGGCCGAGCGGCCCGCGTGTCGCGGTGCCGGCGAAGATGACGTCCTCCATCTTGCCGCCGCGCAGGGTCTTGGCGCCCTGCTCCCCCATCACCCACGCGAGCGCGTCGACGACGTTGGACTTCCCGGAGCCGTTCGGGCCGACCACGCAGGTCACGCCGGGCTCGAAGGCGAACGTCGTCGGCTGCGCGAAGGACTTGAACCCCTTCAGGGTCAGGCTCTTCAGGTGCAACGGACACGTCCTTTCAACGGGCTGTGCCTACGGTACCCGAGGACGCAGCAGCACCAGGGTCACGACAAGCCCCACGAGCCCTGCGAGGGCGAGCCAGCGATCCATTCCCCAGTCGGTGATCGCGAACATCGGGGCGAACGCGACCGCCGCTGCGGCCAGCACCCATGGCAGCCCGGGCGCGCGAAGGCCGTCAGGGATGTGCGGAACGCGCTCGAACCGCGCCGCCCACAGCGAGATGAGGAAGATCAGCGCGAAGGTCGCGAGCAGCACGAGCGGGCGGGATGCCCACCAGGCCGCCGAGCCGGGGTCGGGCAGCCCGTGCGGAATGAGCAGCGCGACCCCGCTGACGAGCAGCAGGCAGGTGATGTGCCACACGTAGACCGACATGAGGCGCGTTCCGATGGCGAACACCACTACCTGCGCGGCGCGGGCGCGCATCAGCCTGTCGAGCAGCGGGTGCAGCAGCACGAGCAGGGCGAGCTGCGCGATGCCGAGCAGGATCAACGGCACAGACGGCGGGTTGAGGTTGTAGAGCATGTCGGTGTTGTAGATGCGGTTGACCACGAGCACCGCGAGCAGAGCGGAGCTCACGACGAAGACCCCCGACGTGAGCCAGCGGCGGCGCTGGAACACGCCGTCTGCGTAGACGAACCCGAGCTGCTGCACGAAGAGCCAGACGAAGAAGAAGTTGAGCCAGCCGATCGAGACGTGCCCGCTCTGTCGCCGAGCTGTGTCGACCGCGACCGCGCACGCGGCGAGCACGGCGAAGGTGATGAGCGGATGCCGGCGATGCAGCCGCACCATCACGGGGGCGCAGGCCTGACACAGCAGATAGGCGGCGAAGAACCAGAGCGGCGTTCCCGCCCCCTGAAGGATGAGATCGACCAGGTGGGGGTCGACGCCGAGCAGCAGAGCGAGCCAGCCGGCGAGCGCGAAGACGACGAACACCGGCACCGACGGCCGTGCCAGCCGCAGGGTGCGCTTGCGGATGAAGTCCGCAGCCGCCGGCTCGTGCCGGCGGTACGAGGTCATGGTGGCGAAGCCGCCGAGCGCGAAGAACAGCGGCATCACCTGCCCGAAGACGGTCGCGGGCACGTACCACGACTGCTGCTGCAGCGGCTGCGTCACCACGAGCTCGCCGTCGTGCAGGCCGACCCCGATCATGAGCATGTGGACGACGACGACCACGACCACCGCGAAGACCCGCGCAAGGTCGACCGGCAGATCCCTGCTCATAGCCAGGGAAGCTAACAGATCACCGCAGCCGCTGGTCGCGCGGGCAGTAGTGCGAGGAGCGGTTCATGAACGAGACGCGCACGATCGGGGTGCCGCACCGCGGGCAGGGCCTGCCCTCGCGCCCGTACGCGTTGAGCGAGTGCGCGAAGTAGCCCGCCTGCCCGTTCACGTTCACGTACTGCGCGTCGAAGCTCGTTCCGCCCTCGGTGAGCGCCTTGCCCAGCACCAGGCGGATCTCGTCGAGCAGCAGCCGAGCCTTGGCGCGGCTGAGCGAGCTCGCCGGCCGCTCGGGGTGGATGCGGGCGGCCCAGAGCGCCTCGTCGGCGTAGATGTTCCCCACCCCGCTGATGGCGCGCTGGTCGAGCAGCACGCGCTTGATGGCGCTGTTCTTCCGCGTGAGCGATGCCAGGAACGCTCGGTCGTCGAAGAGCGGGTCGATCGGGTCGCGGGCGATGTGCAGCACCTGGCTGGGCACCGCGTCCCCGGCATCCGTGCTCACCAGTTCATCGAGCGCGAGCGAGCCGAAGGTGCGCTGGTCGCGGAAGAAGACGGCGAGCTCTGCGTGCGACGGATGCCTCAGCTCGATGCGCACCCGCACGTGCGGCTCGTCCTCTGGCCTCGCCCACGCGTCGCGCAGCAGCAGCTGGCCGGTCATGCCGAGGTGCGCGAGCAGCGCGTCCGGCCCCCCTTCGCCTGCGGCGAGTCGACCAGCCGGCTCGAGAGGGATCCAGATGAACTTGCCGCGCCGCTGCGGAGCCAGCATGCGGCGCCCCGTGAGCCGATCTGCGAAGGAGCCGCGCCGGTGGTCGTGGCGGGTGATCGCCCGCTCGTCGTACACATCGACGGCGGTCACGATCGCGTCTGTGACAGCGGGCGCGAGGCCGAGGCGCACGACCTCGACTTCGGGGAGTTCAGGCACCGGTGCCCGTCGCCCGGGTCCAGGCATCGAGCGCCGCGGCCATCTCGGCGTGCTTCTTGCTCGTGCCCTCGCCGTGGCCGGTCGCGACACCGTCGACCGTGACGGTCGCGTGGAAGACCTTGGCGTGATCGGGGCCGGTGCCCTCGACCACATAGACCGGCGCGGGCGCCTTGCGCTCGTCGGCGAGCTCCTGCAGAGCGGTCTTCGGGTCGAGCGCCGCACCGAAGCGCGCAGGGTCGCTCATGAGCGGGCCGATGAGCCGCAGCACGAGGGCCGTCGCCTCATCGGGTCCGGCCGACAGATAGGTCGCACCGATGATCGCCTCGACGGTGTCGGCGAGGATCGACACCTTCTGGCGGCCGCCCGTGAGCTCTTCCCCCCGCCCGAGCCGCAGGAACTCGCCGAGCCCCAGGGTGCGGGCGACCTCGGCGAGGGCGACACCTGAGACGACCGACGCGCGCCGCTTCGCGAGCTCCCCCTCATCGAGGTCGGGGTGATCGCGGTAGAGCCGCACGGTGACCGCCTGCCCGAGGATCGAGTCGCCGAGGAACTCGAGACGCTCGTTGTGCGGCAGGCCGCCGTTCTCGTACGCGAAGGAGCGGTGCGTGAGCGCCAGCGTCAGCAGCTCGGGGTCGATGGAGACACCCAGACGTGACTGAAGGGCGTCCGCTTCCGGACGCCCTTCAGGACGATTGCCGTCAGGCACGCGCTGCCTAGACGTCGGCGACCTTGCGGCCCTTGTACTCGAGGAACAGCTCGGTGCCCTGCGAGTCGGTGACGACCTTCGCGCGGTGCGGCAGGCTGTAGGTCACTCGGCCGCCCTCGACGGTCTTGACGAGCGTGGGGACCTCTGCCTTCCACTGCGAGCGACGGGCACGCGTGTTGGAGCGCGACTGCTTGCGCTTGGGAACAGCCATGGCTATCTCTCTTCTGTGTCGGTGCCGGGGGTGCCGGCTTCGGTGTCTTCGGAAGCTCGGAAGTCCGCAAGCGCAGCCCAACGAGGGTCTGTGTTTTCACGGGGCTTGCGGTCCGGGTGATCCGCCAACCGCTCACCGGTCTCTGGGTCGAGACCAGGGCAGTCGGGGCGACACACCGGCTGGAATGGCAGTGACAGCACCACCGAATCCCTGACCAGAGGTTCAAGATCCACGTGGTCGTCGTGAACCTCGAAGTCAAAAGCTTCCTCGCTAGTGTACGCGAACAGATCTTGGAAATCGACTTGGAGCGCTTGCGACACGTCGGTGAGGCAGCGCACGCACTGCCCTTCCGCGGTCACGTCGATGTCGCCGGAGGCGAGGATGCCGTCGTGCAGCACCTCGAGCCGTAGGTCGATGCGCATCGGCGCCCCGGCAGGCACGGCGATCATGCCCTCGCCCAGCTTCTCGGGCACATCGAGGTCGATCGTCAGTTCCTTGCTCAGACCCGGCTGGTGCATCAGGTCGAAGACGGCGACCGAGTAGGGGTTCTTGGCGGCGCTCACAACCTTCAATCATACGTCGAGGCGCGCATGGCCGCCCGCTCGCGGCCGCTCAGCGCGTTCATGAGCGAGCGCGGGGCGAGCGTGGCGACGATCCGCGTCGTCCAATGCCGTGACCCGCGCATCGCCGCGACCACGCGCGCGGTCGCAGCCGCGAGCGCGGCGCTTCCCGGCCCCGCCTGCCTCGACCGCGGCGGGCCGAACTCGCTCAGCTCGACCTCGCGCAGGATGTCGTCGAGGTCCCGCTGGTGCGTGGCATCCGGATGCCACTCGGAGCGCAGCCGCGCGGCGAACGCACGCGGCGTCTCGGTCGGTG